>JAENWI010000039.1 GCA_016650115.1 Peptostreptococcaceae bacterium
AACAGCCCGACGATGCCCCAGAACTCCTCATCTTCGCCATAACCCAATTCTTTGGCAAAATATCGCATGACACCTTCAACTGTTGCAGAATGAGCCAAATGGAACTCCTCGCTGTTATATTTTTTAAGTAATTCTACTGCGTCTTCTCGTGTAATGTTTGAATTCATATCAACCTCCATATATTAAGAATTAATTTTTAACTGTTTATCTGCCTTTGTCGGCAGTTGTGAAATGATGATGGCAGAAAACATGAGCACGCAACCCAGAAATTCTCTCTGTGTAAAAATTTCCGATAGAAAAAGGTATCCGGCAATAGCGCCAAATAATGCTTCCGTACTCAAGATAATTGATGCAGTTGTTGGATTGGCATCTTTCTGACCAAGGCCCTGAAATGTGAAGGCAAGACCTGAAGACATTACTCCAGTATATAAAATGGTTGGCATTGCACCCACCAGACCTTCATATAGAAAAGGCTCAGTAAAAAGTGAAACAATTAAGCTGAGTGTGCCTGAAATGAAGAACTGTATTGCAATAAGCTTGGTGACCATTACCTTTGGTGCATAATAATCCATGCAAAGTATATGTAATGCCCAGAAAAATGCGCCTATTAATATGACTAAATCCCCAAAAGCAATGGTGAGTGAAGAAGTTATGGTTAGAAAATATAAACCGATGGTTCCCATTGCCACGGCCAACCAAATGTACCAGTGAAGTTTTCGCTTAAGAAAAATCCCGATGATCGGCACTAATAAAATGTACAGCGTTGTTATAAAAGCAGTTTTCCCTGCACTTGTAGAAACTAAGCCAACCTGTTGGAAATTAGCGGCAAAAAAAATAATTACACCACACCAGAGACTGCCTTGTATTAAAAGTTTGTTCGCAGCTTTTTCTTCGCATGCACTTAAAGGTATATAGTTTCGACTTAGTTTTTTCCTGTAAAGAGTAATATATATGATAGGAATAAGAGTTAAAGTTCCGAGATACATTCTCAATGCGCTAAACATGAATGGCCCTATTGAAGACATTCCCTCTCTTTGTGCGACAAATGCGGTACCCCAAATAATTGCAGTAAGCATCAAAAATATTGTTGATTTAATTTTTTTATTCATAGGCACCGTCCTCTGCATGATGAGAAAAAATATAAGACGATTATATCAAAAAAGTGGTAAATTGTAAACATGATGGGTATTATAAAGTTAAGTATAATGTATAATGGGTATATTATAAAACAAATTGAGAAAGTAATTAATATTTCAAATAAAGTTTTCTTTACACTGCGGAAATGGAGGAGGATTAAAATGAAAAAAATTCATAAAACAATTACAGAGCTTATTGGTAACACACCTCTGGTTGAGATTAGGAACTATAGTAAAGCGAGAGGGATACATTCAAATATCATTGTAAAATTAGAGGCCTTCAACCCTGGAGGAAGCGTGAAGGATAGAGTTTCAGTTAATATGATTGATGAAGCAGAGCTTGCAGGTCTGATTGGGCCGGGATCGACAATCATTGAACCTACCAGTGGCAATACAGGAATTGGGCTTGCTATGGTTTGTGCAGCAAGAGGATACAAATCTATTTTCACAATGCCAGAAACAATGAGTATGGAAAGAAGAAAGATACTGCTGGCATACGGTGCTGAAATTGTATTGACAAAAGGCTCTGAGGGAATGACTGGTGCAGCTGTCAAGGCTAAGGAACTTGCTGAAGAAATCTTAGGGAGTTTCATACCAGATCAATTTTCAAATCAGGCGAATCCAGATATCAATTTCCGAAAAACCGGACCGGAAATATGGGAAGATACTAATGGGGAAGTTGATATTTTTGTTGCAGGAATAGGTACAGGTGGAACGATTACGGGAGTTGGAAATTTCCTGAAAAATGAAAATCCAAATATACAAATAATTGCAGTTGAACCTGCAGCCTCTCCGTTACTTTCTCAAGGGAAGTTCGGTCCTCACCCGATACAAGGAATTGGTGCCAATTTTATTCCACAGGTATTAGACCGTGAAGTATATGATGAAATTATACTTGTTGAAGGGGATGATGCGAAGGATACAGCGCAGGCACTTGCACATGAAGAGGGGATTCTGGTAGGGATCTCAAGCGGGGCTGCTTTATGGGCGGCTACAACAGTTGCTCTCAGGAAAGAAAATAAAAATAAAAAAATAGTTGTGCTGCTGCCTGATACGGGAGAACGCTACCTAAGTATTTAAAAAATATTACAAAGCATTTAATAAAAAAAAATAAAACAATCTATAAATAAGGGCAAAAAATATGTCTATATTTATAGATTTTTTTTTGATTAATGTGCAGGATTGTTTTAAAATCAAATATCCTTTTTATTGACAGCGGCTATTCAATAATTGTATAATAAAAAAAAGGTTTTAGAAAATTCAGTAAATGAATTATAAATTAATGAAGGTAACTTAACCAAGCGGGAAAGGAAGGAGGAGTAAATCCAAACATTTTTTATCGTAGAACATGGTTTTGAAAAATAAATGGAAAGTAAATGGAAAGTAAATGTTTTTTTAAATCTATTCGAAAGATCAATTTTAGAAGGAGAAAAAAATGAAGAAACTCTCAATATTACTAGTTCTTGTTATGTTAATATCAGTATTTGCATCAGGTTGCGGCGGCGGAGCAGCACAAGACGAAAATGCCCCAGCAAAAACAATTGTTTTAAGATTGGCTTCAGATGCACCACTTGAACATATTGCTACAGGCTTAAATAATGAAGCTTGTGAATTGGTTAAAGAAAGAACTGAAGGAAGAGTAGAAATTGAGTACTTCCCTGCTAGTCAATTAGGCGGTTATGAAACTGTTTATGAAGAAATAGTAAGAGGAACAATAGACCTTGCTCAGATTACTATTCCAGATGCTTTGGATGCCAGATTAGGAGCAGCTTATGTTCCTTATTATGCAAAAAGTTTTGATGAAGCAAAAGTTCTTTATGCCCCTGATTCATATCTATCAGGAGTTATTGGTGATTTAACTGCGGCTAATGGTGTTAAATTCCTGGGAACAGTTCTTGAAGGATTTATCGGAATGGCTTTTGTACAAGAACCAACTGATATATTTACTCCTGGAACAAATAAAAATGTTAAGACCAGAAGTCCTGCCATGGTAACATTCAGTATGGCACAACAAGATTTAGGATTTAATCCTATTACTGTTCCTTATGCTGAAGTTCCAACTGCAATCCAGACAAAAGTAGTAGATGGATGGGTTGGCGGAACTCCTAACATTAATTATGCATGGGTTGGAGAAGTTATCAATTATATGTATGTTAATTATATTCACGCAGAAGCTACCAGCTATGTAGTAAGCGAAAAAACTCTTGCTAAGCTTACACCTGAAGATGCTGCAACTGTTGTTGCTGTTTTCCAGGAACAAAGCGTGAAGAGCTTTACTCTTGCACAAGAAAATGAACAGGTTTACAAAGAAAAATTAGCTGCTGATTATGGTGTAGATGTTGTAGAATTCACTCCTGAACAGGTTGATGCATATGCAACATTTGTAAGAGAAACATCATGGCCTAAACTTGAAGCGCTTCTTGGAAAAGAACTTATGGATGGTATGAGAGCAGAAGTTGCAAAATTGTAATTGCTCTTAAACTATTAATCAAACAATTTTATTATTAGGCAAAGGGAAGGGCTCTCCTTCCCTTTGTTAGATAAAAATAAGAAAGGAGGCTAATTGTGAACAGACTTGAAAAAACTCTTTTTTGGAAGTGGTTAGAGAAATTTTTAAGATTCGGTTTAATTGTAACCGCATCCTTGGTTACGCTTATTACTTTTGCAGCTGTAATAACTCGATTTTTCAGTATAAATTTTCATGGATACGAAGAAGTTCTTATAATATTTGCATTTTGGTTATACATGTTTGGAGCTGCTTATGGCAGTTTTGAAAAAAGTCATATTACGGCAGATATTATTGTCGCTACGATGCCAGAATGCTATACTAAGGCATTGATTGCAATGCTCAGAAATACTCTTTCATTAATTCTAGGTATTATTTTCTTATATTGGGCATTTAATTTATTCCAATGGACAATTGAAATGCAAACTAAAACACCTGTTTGGAGAATCCCTGTAACCGTCTCTCAATCATCACTGCTGTTTGGACTGTCTGTAATGACATTTTATAACGCGGTTTACCTGTATGATGAAGTTAAGACGTTTATCTTTAAATATATTAAGAAAATAGACATTTTAGATACGCCATCAGATGATATGAAGGGGGGTTCAATAGAATGATTGTAGCAATAGCAGTACTTGTGTTGATTGTCGTATTATTACTGGGAGTTCCAATCCCATTCGCATTTTTTGCATCATCACTTGTTATAGTAGTTGGAGGTGGATATGATTATACATTTCTTCTCCCTTATGGATTTAGTAAAGTAAGTTCTCTTATTCTGGTAGCCATTCCTCTTTTCATTTTGGCTGGAAACCTTATGGAAAAAAGTGGTGTTGGTGAAAGTCTAATCAATTTGGTTGAAATGTTCGTCGGAAGAGTAAAGGGCGGGCTTGGAGCAGTTATGGTAATTTCCTGTGCTCTATTTGGAGCAATTTCAGGAAGCGGTTTTGCCACACTTTCATGTATTGGAACAATCATGCTTCCAAGAATGGAAAAAGCAGGCTACCCTAGGGGTGTATCCGCAGCGTTGGTTTCCAGCGCATCTTTGCTGGGATTGTTGATTCCACCAAGTCTTAATATGATTATCTATGCATTTATTGGAGGCCAGTCAGTATTAGCTTGTTTCCTTGCAACGATTGTACCTGGTATTATTCTAGTTATTTTATTAAGCGCAACTAATTTCTGGATGTTGCGTAAAAATACGGAGATCAGGCTTACGGATAAATTGCCTCCTAAAGCATATGTGAAAAAATTAGGAAATAGAACAGTTAGAGCAATCCCTGCGATGATTGCACCGGTTATTATTCTTGGCGGTATATATGGAGGATTCCTGACGCCGACTGAAGCCGCGGCTGTATCAGTTATATACACTATTCCTGTTGGTATATGGTTCTATAAAGGTTTAGACGGAAAAACTTTTAAAGACAGTGTAGTTATTGCAAGTACTACTGCAGGAGTTGTAATGATCATGCTTTTAACAGTTATGATGCTGTCACGCTTGTATATTATGGAAAATGTTCCTCAGATGATTTTAGAAGCAATGACGGCTGTAACAGATAATACTATTTTATTAATACTTATGGTTAATCTGTTCTTAATAATAATTGGGATGCTGATGGATGATACAAGCGCCATATTGCTGACTACACCAATAATATTGCCTGTAGTAATAGCTTTGGGTGTAGATCCTGTCCATTTTGCAGCGATTTTGGGAGTTAACCTTGGGCTTGGTTGTGTTACGCCACCAACAGCGCCATTCCTATATCTAGGTTCTAGAATTGGTAATGCACCAATTAATGAAATGATGGTGCCTACCATGTGGTTAATTCTCTTTGCCTGGATACCTACGTTAGCGATAACGACATTTGTTCCAGGATTGGCATTGTGGTTACCTGGCATGTTCGGGTTTGTGTAAAAAATAGAAAATAAAATGGAAGTGCCCTGATTCTTTGAAAAAGAATCAGGGCACTTCCATTTTATTCGGGCTGTTTTCTAATAGTTACTTCACCACTGTTTATCGTTTTCTTGTTACCATCCTCAAGGAGCACAACTAAACTTCCGTCGGAATCAATATCTACAGCTTTCCCTGATTCAGAAAAAATCTGACCATTCTTCAAGGTTGAAAAAGTTACCTGATGGCCTAATATTAAAGAACGAGATTTATATTCTTCTAAAAAATCAATATTGTTCAGAGAATTCAACAGACTAATTAATTCAGAAGAGATCTCTCCAACTAATTCGTTTCTTGATTTGGGAAAAATGTTTGATAGATTAGTAGTGTTGCCCATTGAGTTTGAAGATGATTCATTTAACAAAGAACCGGCTGTATCTTTAATGTCTTCTGGGAAGGGCACCTTTGGTGCCCAATAATTAATACCAATCCCTATTACAATATACTCAACCTGACCGCTTTCGAAATCAGTGATAGCTTCAGTTAGTATTCCACCAATTTTTCTGTCAGCCAGAAAAATATCATTAACCCATTTAATCCTACAGTTTATATTAAGAACAGAATCAATTGCACGGCAAACTGCAACGGATGCAGCAGTTGTTGCAAGAATGGATTTAGATATATCAAAATCCGGTTTTATCAATAAACTCATATAAATGCCGGAAGCATTTGGAGAGAAAAAGATTCGCCCCATTCTGCCACGTCCATTTGTTTGCTCTTCAGATACGATTAATGCCATATCGATTCCGCCTTGAACAGCAAGTTGCTTTGCTTTGGCATTGGTTGAATTTATTGTTTTAAAACAATAAATTTTATCTTTGGGTATTTTATTACAAAAACTATGAATTCCTTCGGCAGACAATAAATCGCTGAGTGAAGAAAGAGTATACCCTTTCTTTGTTGAGGCGTTAATAGAATATCCTTCTTCCCGAAGTTGGGCAATCGCTTTCCATACTGCTGCCCGTGAAGCACCAGCCTCTGCAGCAATTATCTGACCAGAGACAACCGACCCTTTATTTGCTTCTAGAACTTTAAGTACAGTTTCTTTTACAGACATAAAAATCCTCCATCGTTATCTGCCAAATACCTGCAATATATTAATACTGGCTGCTGTATAAATCGGAATAGAATCCGTTTTGTGACATTAGCTACAAGTGGTTTCACTATATATTGCCATATTTAATATTGTCCATAATAGAACCGCTGATACTCAATTATACCTTAAAAAAATCAAAATGCAACAGTTTTAACTTGACGCTATAACAGTGACATAGTATAATAATATAGAAATTTATGCCAAGAAGGCAAAGAGCGCGCAGAAGCGAAGTGGCTAATTCTTGGCATTTTTTTGTGCCTAAAATCAGATAGGGAGAAATAATTATGCATATGGCAGATGCGTTGCTTTCGCCACCGATTGGCGTGGTTATGGCGGCAGTAACGATTGGAGCAATCGCTTATTCAGTAAATAGAATTAAAAAAGATGATAGTTTTGATGAAAAGAAAATTCCTGTCATGGCGGTCTCGGGAGCATTTATTTTTGCAGCGCAAATGATCAACTTTACGATCCCTGGGACAGGAGCAAGCGGCCATATAGGTGGCGGTATTTTGCTTGCGGCCCTGCTTGGACCCTTTCCGGCACTGTTAACTATGGCGGCTGTTTTGATTATTCAATGTCTGTTTTTTGCAGACGGAGGACTTTTAGCTCTTGGGGCTAATATATTCAACATGGGAATAATTGTGTCATTTATATCCTATCCATTGATTTTCAAACCAATTGTTTCCAAGGGACTAAACCCAAAAAGGATTACCCTGGCTGCCATTGTCGCGGTCATCATAGGTCTTCAACTGGGAGCATTCAGTGTAGTGCTTGAGACAATGGCTTCAAATATTACGGAGTTGCCGTTTAACATATTTGTGCTGCTGATGCAGCCGATTCACCTAGCTATAGGTCTTGCAGAAGGGGTTGCCACCGCAGCTGTTTTATGCTTTATATATAGTATGAGACCGGAAATCATGGAAGGTGCCTTGTCGAATAAGAGCATTGGCCCAAAATCAATAAAAAAGGTTCTTATAGCCTTGGGAATCTTTACAATTTTGCTGGGAGCCATTTTTTCTTTATTAGCTTCATCTTTCCCAGATGGGTTAGAATGGGCAATAAGAAATATAACAGGCAGCGGTGAAATCGAAAAGGCAGGAAATGCATACAATGTTTTTGACAAAATTCAAGAACTGTTTGCGTTCATGCCTGACTATTCATTGAAGTCGAATCCTGAAGAGGGAACTTCTCTGGCAGGTATAATAGGTGGAACGCTTACCCTTGTGCTTGCGGGGGGTACAGGTGTACTTATAAATATAATGAAGAAAAGGAAAGTTGCGAAAAAATGACAATGCTTTCGAAGGCCACATATGGCTTTCACAATCTAGAGAATATAGCGGAGGGCGAAACCATTATTCATCGCCTTAATCCATTAACTAAAACAATTACCACATTTTTATATGTGGTAATTGTTGTTTCTTTTGACAGGTATTCCATAAGCGGGCTACTGCCATTTGTGTTTTATCCAGTTGTTTTCATGTCATTGGGAGAAATCCCCTTGAAACCATTATTATCACGACTGGCCATTGCATTACCCTTCTGTATTTTTGCAGGAGTTGCTAACATTATTTTTGATCAGGATACGATGTTGACGCTCATGGGTTTTAATATTTCTTTTGGGCTGGTATCCCTGGTATCCATCACCTTAAAAGCTGGTCTGACTGTTATGGCAGTACTCATTTTGATTGCCACAACAAAAATGCCAGCTATTTCAAGGCAACTGATTAGATTAAAGGTCCCGACAATTTTTGTGCTCTTAATATCGATGATTTATAGATATATTAGTGTGGCTTTGGAGGAAACAATAAATATGTACATAGCTTATTCGTTAAGATCTCCACATAATAAAGGCATAAAAATCAAGGATATGGGTAGCTTTGTCGGCCAGCTTTTATTAAGAAGTTTTGACAGAGGGGAAAGAGTATATTTCGCAATGAAGTGCAGAGGATTTTCTGGAGATTATAAATATGTGCCAACACCAAAACCACCCGCTTTGGAATTGATTTATATAATTTCATTTGCAGCGGCAGCAATTATTTTGAGAATTGTAAATGTATCTGATTTAATAGGTGGCATTATCTAGAAAGGATAACGTGATGATTAAAATCGAAGGCTTGAAAATTAAATATCCTGACGGTAATACTGCAATTAATGATGTGACCATTCATATAAATGAAGGGGATACTGTAGCAGTCAT
>JAENWI010000137.1 GCA_016650115.1 Peptostreptococcaceae bacterium
AGGACATGTTGAAGCTGAATTAGAAAAATATGAAATTAAAAATGAATTCATGAAAGATACTAGTTTTTATACAAATTATGAGGATAGTTGGGTATCAATGATTATCGCACAACTTACTGGATCTTTTGGAAACGGCCCCTTGATAACACCGCCAATGTTTTGTTTTGAAGAAGAAAGCGTGGATTAATTGATTATCAGCTAGGGCCTGGTGGCGCCGTTGAGGCTTAAAAGCCAGTCAGGGCAAAAGTTGTGAGCCCGCGTTATAGCACGCCAATAAACTTCAAGTTAAAGGCAAGGTGGTGACCAAGTGTGAAGATTCTTTTCGTTTTTACGGCTTGTTCTTGCCGTCTGGCGAATGCCAGAAAGTGATTCAAGACGAATCACCGAAACATTGTTCATTATTGCAAAATTAACGATTTGTCTACTTATTTTATGATCTTTGTCCTTCATGAATCGTTGCTCTTTGCAAATATTAGCTCCTTTCATAAAGTTCTTATATTAAAATTTTATCACAGGCTCTTGGTGTGCTTATTGGAGCGTTATCTGAAGAATATGGTTGGATATAAGGTGTTTTGAGTGAGAAAAAATTAGGGAGTTAAGGTTTAGCTACAATCTAGTAGAAAATGAACAGATCCAAACTAAAAAACAAAAATTCGCCAAAGTGTAAAATGATATTGCGCCAAAGTGTAAAATGGTGTGGTAAAACATGGACTGCTGCAAAAAAGTCGAAAAGTATACTATATATGCAGGATCCAGATACAAGAGAAAGTAATATTCTTGCAGCCAGGTTAAAACCATCTTTGCTTTTGAAAGGAGAAACCCCAAGATTAATCGATGAGTGGCAAGTTGCTCCAGTCCTTTGGGATTCAGTAAGACATGAAGTTGACATGAGAGGTGAGGAGGGACAGTTCATTTTAACTGGTTCAGCGACGCCTATCTTAGATGAGCAAATTTCACATACGGGAACCGGAAGAATTTCAAGAATGAAAATGCGTCCTATGAGCCTTTTTGAGTCTAATGAATCTTCAGGAGAAGTAAGTCTTAAAGCGCTTTTTGAACAGGATTATAATATTGGATCAATAAGCAATCTTGAGATTGAAGAAATTGCTAAGTCAATTGTTAGAGGGGGATGGCCCGCATCAGTCACATCAAAATCAGAATCGTCATTTAAAAGAGCACAAGACTATGTCGACTCCATTGTTCAGTTTGATGTCTCACGAGTTGATGGTATAGAGAAAAATCCAAATAAGATGTTTGCTTTACTACGATCTTTATCCCGCAATATTTCAACAGAAGCTAATTATTCAGTATTAATAAAAGATATGGAAGGTGGTGAGAATGAATCAATTTCGAGACCAACTATTCAATCATATATGAATGTACTTCAAAGATTATTTGTTGTGGAGGAATTAGAGGCTTGGAATCCATCTATTCGTTCAGCCACTCCACTCCGGGTATCGCCAAAAAGACAGTTTGTTGACCCTTCAATTGCCACCGCAGCATTAGGTATTAATCACGAGAGGTTATTATTGGATTTTAATACATTTGGTTATTTGTTTGAATCTCTATGCATAAGAGATCTGAGAATCTATGCCGAAGCATTGGGTGGGAAGGTTTATCATTACCGAGATAAAAGTGGTTTAGAATGTGATGCTGTTGTAGTGCTAAGGGATGGGCGATGGGGTGCAGTAGAGATTAAACTCGGGTCTAATGAGTTTGATAAGGCAGCCAAAAATTTAAGAATATTTTCAGAGATAATTGATACTGATAAAATGAATAAGCCATCGTTTCTAATGATTATTACAGGAACGAAGTTAGGGTATAAACGGGATGACGGTGTTCTCGTTGTTCCTATTGGTTGTTTAAAAGACTAAGATCAGCTAGGGCCTGGTGGCGCACCTGAGACCGCTATGTATTGAAAATTCAGTGTGTTGAGCGTTTTTTTTGTGATTTGTCCAACGAAATCATTATATAATAAAAAACGTTTCAATTGATACGAAATATATTGCTTTATCCGTATCAAAAGATTATAATGAGCATATAACAGAAAAAGGAGGAGCAAATATTGATTTGTAGCAATCAAGAATCTGGAAAATATGTTGATTTCACTGAAGATCAGATCAAAGAGTATTTAGAACAATTAAAAAAGCTGATATTAGGCGGGCAATATATTATCTCTAGACGAGATGAGAACGACGCGTTTGCGTACGAATATAGGATTGATACTGCTAAGGAAAAAGAAATCTTGTTAAATTTACAATATAGCGATTTTTGCTATGCTGCTGCTAATTACAAACCTGAATACGCCCATGAAAGACTTTATGTTTTTTGCAAAGAATATGAACTTGATCAATGGGGAAATTCAGAAGTCGTGGAGATATACATAAAGACAAATTTAACACAAACTAGAACCGGGAATGATTACATGATAGTAATTTCATTTCATAAATTGAATAATCCAATTAAATATTTGTTTAGGTAAAGAAAGCTAGCTAGCATGTCTGGTTTAAAGGAGGTAATTAATATGATGACATTCTGCGAAGAATGCCATGAAATGGTGGCATACTCAACTAAAAACGTCACAATGGAAAAAGAAATTAAAGGTAAGAAAATTGAATTTGAGGCTAAAGAAGCTTTTTGTCCAACATGTAAAGGGAGCTTATTTGTTGCGAGTGTAAGAGATTATAATTTAAAACAGATGGATACCGCATTTAGAACTGCTGAAAATTTAATTAACGTTGATGAGATCCAACAGATTTTAGACAATTACAACATTGGGAAAAGGCCACTTTCTGTATTGTTAGGTTGGGGTGAAGTAACTATAACGAGATACCTAGATGGGGCTATCCCAACAAAGCAATACTCAGAAAAATTGTTTGATATTTTAAACAATCCGGAAAATATGGATTCGATTTTAGAAAGTAATAAGCATTTAATTGCAGATGCAGCTTATAGGAAGGGTAAGGAAGCTTTAGCTAGAATCAAAAGTTCGGAGCTTTTAGAACTGTCTTCGGAAAATAAAATTGACAGTATCACAAAATATATGTTGATCAATTTGGTTGAGATAACACCCCTCGCATTACAAAAACTTCTTTATTACGCGCAGGGATTCAATAAAGTTTTTAATGGAACTTTCCTTTTTCAGGATGATTGCCAGGCTTGGGCTCATGGTCCGGTCTATAGCGAAATCTATCATAAATACAAAGACTTCGGATACAATCCAATTGATTTAGCTGTTTCTTATGATGAGTCGGCATTTAATATTTTAAATAGTGAGAAGGAAGTTTTAGATACTGTAATCAGGAATTTTGGATGCTATAGCGGAAAAATACTTGAAAGAATGACACATTCCGAACATCCATGGCTTGTCACTAGAAATGGACTTAGCGATGATTCACCATCAAATGAAGTAATTGAGAAAGAACTTATTTCAAATTATTTTGAGCAGATTAAGCAGAAATATAATATGCTGAGTACTAGTGACGCCAGCGATTACAGCAAAGACCTATTTGAAAAACTATTCAATTAGCTTTGATCTCTTCTGAATAATTCCAAAGTGGTGCATTTCAGCTAGGGCCTGGCGGCACCGTTGAGGTCTGGAACCTTTTGTATTACTTATTGAAAAGCCGAATGCACCCTCTTTATGGCCGGCCATAGCCAGATTACTCCGCATCGGAAGAATTAATATAAAAAAATTAGTGAAATAATTATGAAGTTTTAAAATAAAATTTCGCTAAAATATTGTTTATTTCAATAAAATAGTAAATATTTGCATAAAATATTGAAATTTGCATAAAATGTTTGCGAAAAACAGCATGTAGAGCTTAAAAAGGCAGCCGGGATACACCGCCAAAAATTTATGACGCTCAGGACTTTCAAAAAAAGTGATGGAACAATCATTACAGATGGAACCTGTAGTAAGACCCTTGTTTACGGTTGCTCAAATAGATAATAAATGACGAGGGAACCCGTGCAGACAAACCAGAATATCCAATAAAGGCAGTTAGGGAAGTCATATTAAATGCCCTTATACACAGGGATTACAGTAAGCATACAGATCGTTCTCCAGTACGTCTGGTAATGTATGAGGATAGATTGGAATTAGAAAATCCAGGCGGTTTGTATGGCAGAATAACCGTAGACGATTTGGATAAAGCATCTGCGGATACAAGAAATCCATATATAGCAGGAGCTTTGGAGATTATGATTGATACAGAAAATCGATTCTCAGGTATTCCAACAGTAATATCAGAGCTAAAAAAGGCGGATATGCCTGCCACCGTGTTTATTGACAGACGAGGAGTATTTAAGGTTATTTTTTATAAAAAGACAGAAATCAAGGGTGCAAATGTTGATGTTGATATGGAACAGGAGATTTTAAATTATTGCATTACTCCACGTTCCAGGGAAGAACTTGCAAATAAATTTGGATTTGAAGCGCCAACTTATTTTATTAAGACCTATATTAGTCCGTTTCTAACAGATGGAAAAATAAAAATGACTATGCCAGATAAGCCCAAGAGCAAGTTTCAAAAGTACTATTCAATCAGCTAGGGCCTGGTG
>JAENWI010000050.1 GCA_016650115.1 Peptostreptococcaceae bacterium
GGGTTGTTTTGTAATTGTATAGTTTGAGTTGGGAAGGCAAACTGAATGTCCCATTTCTCGAATTCTTCTTTGATGCACAGGTTGACTTCCTGATGGATATCCAAATATTTGTCGAAATCACTGCTTAAGACGTAATATGCTATTTCAAAATTCAGACTGTAAGCGCCATAGGAAACGAAATGCGTTCTCCCAAAAGTGGTTTCCGGTGTATTAGCAATAATTTTTTTTATAATTCCTGGAATTTCCCTAAGCTGATCATATGTAGTTGAATATTCTACACCAAGAGTAAACAAGACTCTCCGCTCCTCCATTGTCTTGAAATTTCTGATTCGTGAATTTGTCAGATCAGTATTTGAGAATAAGAGCTGTTCCCCGTCCAAAGTACGTAAACGTGTTGTTTTTACACCGATATGTTCCACTGTCCCATACTGGGGACCAACAATAATGAAATCCCCTATCTCAAAAGGCTTGTCAAAGAAAATGGTGAAAAAACAGAAAATGTCTGCGAGAACTGCCTGGGCAGCAAATGCTAATGCTAAACCGCCAATCCCAAGCCCGGCAATAAGGGTGTTTACTTTAATACCCATATTTTCCAGGAATAGAATTAAGGTAATGCCCCATATCAATGCTTTAAAAGCTCGCGAAATCCATATCAAGGTAAGTTCGTTTCTAGAATCTTTAGGTTTTGAACTCCAATATTTGCTGAAAAGAAAGATTACAATAGTTGAAGCAATGATTGCCCCCATAATGGTTACAAAAGCAAATAAAAGGGTACTAACTATTTTCGTCACATCAGGACTTAGATTCAAAATTTTTAAAGTAAAATAAAAAGCTGCAAAATATGCACTCGGAAGTATGTTTCTCTTTATACTTTTTATTAAATAATTGTCCTCTAGTGATTGTGAATTTTCACTTGAAGCTTGCGAATTGACGTTAGATACTTGTGAAGTATCTGGTTGTGTCTCCGATTTCTTCACCATCATTGTGAGGCGCTTTATTAAAAAATATCCGATGATTTTGATTGCTGTAAAGCTTATAACAAGTGATGCCAAGAATATCAGGTAATCGAAAATAGTATTATTTAGATAAATTTGACTAAAAAATTGTGGCAAACTAATTCCCCCTTTTGTATCGTGTAAGTGGATTAAAGAAACCTTTTAGGACTTCAAACGTTGGCAGCGGTTTCTAATAATGCAGTGGCAGTGGTTTCTAATAATACGGTGGCAGCGGCTTCTAAAAATGCAGTGGCAGTGGCCCTGAATAATAATTGCTGTTAGGGCTTTACATGGAGTTTTGATGATAGCCGTGTGATTAATGTGATGATTACTGTGGTGATGAACGAAAATTTTGCTATAATTAGGGCTTGCTGAACAATTCAGAAAAGGCCAGTTACAACCTTTACAGCCATTTCTGAATTCATTAAGTGCAAGGTTTTTCTCAGAATAGCATAAAAAGCCTTGCGCTTAATGCAAAGGTGTCTGATTATTCAAGTTCACCTTTGGTTCAGTGCGCCGATAATTAGGGGCTGAAAAGCAGGTTTTACGATGTTCTTTGCCTGCTTTTTACAGATTTTATCTGTACTGAACAAACATTTACGAAAATTTTGGTTTGTTCAGCAGCCCCTAATTATAATTGTATTGTACCATTTAAGGGATTGACTTTCCACCTTTTATGTCAAATTGTCTTTTGATGAATGCTTGATTTACAGTAGCCGCCATAAAGGAATGGGGGCAGGCTTAGCAAGAGATACAGATTTACAATGGTGGTTAAAAGTAGTATAATAAATCAATATGTTTAAAATATTTAATGTTATATTTAATTGTTTATATGTATTTTAGGAATAATCAGATAAATGGTTTGGATATTTATAATTATTGGACGCATGAGTTTGTATATTTCTAATAATTGGATAAATGAGTTCGTAAAATTATAAGAACTGAGCATGTACGTTTGTATATTGATAATAATTGTGTGCATAAGAAAGAGGTTTGTAAAAAAAATGGACGAGCATAATACGATGACTATAGTAGTACTTATTATTTTGGTAGCGCTTTCTGCATATTTTTCAGCCACAGAAACGGCATTTTCATCATTAAACAGAATAAGAATTAAAAATGCGGCCAATGCGGGGAACCATAGGGCTAAACGGGTTCTCCACCTCTCGGAGCATTATGACAAATTACTTTCAACCATTTTGATAGGTAATAATATTGTGAATATTTCAATGACCGCTCTAGCGACCCTGCTTTTTGTAGGATTTTATGGAAAAGAGCTGGGGGCTACGATTTCCACAATTGTAGTAACTATAGTTGTATTAATATTTGGCGAAATCTCTCCTAAGAGTCTGGCTAAAGAATCACCTGAAAAATTTGCCATGTTTTCAGCTCCGATTATTCGGGTATTCATATTCATTTTAACACCGGTTAATATGTTTTTTACTCTCTGGAAAAAAATGTTGACGAAAATATTTAAAGTGAGCAAAGACAGAACTATTACAGAAGATGAATTGTTAATCATAGTTGAAGAGGCGGAGAATGAAGGTGGCATTGATGAGCAGCAGAGTGAATTAATACAGAATGCAATTGAATTCAGTGAGCTGGAAGCATTTGACGTGTTAACGCCACGTGTTGATGTTGAAGCGATAGATATAGATAATACAAAAGAAGAAATCAGAGAGCTTTTCCTTAAAACCGGGTTTTCAAGACTTCCGGTTTATGAAAATACAATAGATAAAATTATTGGCGTATTAAATCAAAAAGATTTTCATAATTATATATCAAACTCAAGCAAAAATGTCTCCGAATACGTAAAACCAGTAGTTTTCATTTCGGGTACAGTTAAAATTGCCATGCTGCTTAAAAAAATGCAGAAGGTGAAAACTCATATTGCAGTTGTGGTAGATGAATATGGGGGCACTGAGGGAATTGTAACGATGGAGGATATTATTGAGGAACTGGTCGGAGAAATTTATGATGAGCATGATGAAATAACAACACAGGAAATTATAGAATTGCAAGATGGAAGCTATAGGGTCCTTTGCAGCACAAATCTGGAAAAAATGCTTGAGTATTTTGCAATGGACGATGAGTTTAGTGATGTAACAACTGTTAATGGTTGGGTTGTCATTGAACTTGACAAAATTCCTGAACCTGGAGATTTTTTCCAGTACAAGAATTTAAAGGTACGTGTGACTAAGGCAGAGGAGCGTAGAGCTTTGGAAATAAATATAATTGATGAAAATAAGAAAGACAGTGAGGAAATATAATGGGATTTATGGAGAAAATATTTGGCGATATCAATGAGAAAGAGGTCAAGAAAATCGAAAAAATCGTCGATAAAATTGAGACTTTCGATGTTGAAATGCAGGCTTTGTCAGACAATGATCTGAAGGAGAAAACACGGGAATTTAAAAATAGAATCGAAGCGGGGGAGACTCTGGATGATGTTTTACCGGAGGCTTTTGCCGTTTGCAGGGAAGGTGCTGTCAGAAGCCTTGGTATGAAGCATTTCAGGGTGCAGCTGATTGGTGGTATCGTACTTCATCAGGGGCGAATTTCTGAGATGAAAACTGGTGAAGGTAAGACTTTAGTGGCAACACTTGCTGTCTATTTAAACGCGCTTGAGGGGAAGGGCGTCCATGTAGTAACTGTAAATGATTATTTGGCTAAACGTGACATGGAGTGGATGGGTAAGCTTTATTCATTTTTAGGGCTTTCAATTGGCTGCGTTGTTCATGGGATTACAAACGAACAAAGAAAAGCCGCCTATCAGGCGGATATTACATACGGAACGAATAATGAATTCGGGTTTGATTATCTTCGTGATAATATGGTCAATTACAAAGAAGAAATGATGCAGAGACAATTAAACTTTGCAATTGTGGATGAGGTGGATTCCATTTTAATTGATGAGGCCAGAACGCCACTGATTATTTCCGGTCAGGGGGACAAATCAACAGACCTTTACACGACTGCTGACAAGTTTATTCTTACATTACGTGACGAAGAGGATTATACAGTAGAGGAAAAAGACAAGACGGTTTCTCTAACAGAAGAAGGGGTAACAAAGTCAGAAAAATACTTTAAAGTTGAAAATTTGTCGGATCCTGAAAATATGGAAATCAACCATCATATACTGCAGGCATTGAAAGCCAGAACGTTGATGAAGCTGGATGTGGATTATATCATAAAAGATGGCGAAATCGTTATCGTCGATGAATTTACGGGACGTTTAATGTTCGGCAGAAGGTACAGCGATGGCCTTCACCAGGCAATTGAAGCAAAAGAAAAGGTTTCGGTTCGTTCAGAATCAAAGACACTTGCAACAATTACCATACAGAATTATTTCAGAATGTACACGAAGCTTGCGGGGATGACTGGTACCGCCAAGACTGAAGAAGACGAATTCAGAGATATATATAATATGGATGTCGTTGTAATACCGACGAATATGCCGATTGTAAGGGCTGATTTGGAAGATTCAATATACTCGACTGAAAATGGCAAGTTCAAAGCGATTGCAGATGCCATCACAGAATTCCACCAGACTGGGCAACCGATTCTAGTGGGTACCATTTCAATTGAACGTTCGGAACTTATCAGCGAGCTGCTTAAAAAACGTGGCGTTAAACATAATGTGCTGAATGCAAAGCAGCATGACAAGGAAGCCAGAATTGTAGCAGAGGCTGGTCGTTTCAATGCGGTGACTATTGCAACAAATATGGCAGGTCGTGGTACGGATATTATACTGGGTGGTAATCCGGAATTTGAGGCAAAGGCTGAAATGGGCAGAGCTGGTTTTTCAGAAGAGGCTATTTCATTTGCGACAAGTTTTATACCTTCGGATGATCCGGAACTGTTAAAGGCACGAGAAGAATTTAAAGCATTACATGAAAGATATAAGAATGAAAGGTCTGAAGAGCAAACCAAGGTTAGAAACCTGGGGGGCCTTTATATTATAGGTACTGAACGCCATGAATCACGAAGAATAGATAATCAGCTGCGTGGTCGTGCCGGACGTCAGGGAGACCCGGGAACAACCCGATTCTTCTTATCTCTTGAAGATGAACTTATGCGGCTTTTTGGCGGAGAACGAGTTCAGTCTATAGTGGGAAGGCTTGGTGTTTCGGAAAATGAAGCTATTGAGGCTGGAATGCTCTCAAAAACTATAGAAAATGCGCAAAAAAGAGTGGAAGGAAAGAACTTCTCTATTAGAAAATATGTTCTGAAATATGATACAGTAATGAATAAACAGCGTGAGATTATTTATTCGGAACGTAGAAGAGTTCTTCTAGGTGAAGATTTAAGAGAGTATATTGGTGGAATGCTCGCAGAGCTTGCAGACGAATGCATTGCCCCTGTCATAATAGAATCAAAGTATGCAGAGGAATGGAACCTGGCAGACCTTCAGCATTCTCTCGGGAAAATATGCCCTGAGTTTAAAGAATTCAGCTACACGCATCAAGAGATAGAAACGCTTACGGCTGATAAGCTTAGAGGTGATATTCTGGAAGAATACGACAGACTTTATGTCACCAAGGAGGAAGAAATAGGCCTTGAAAGAATGCGTGAACTGGAACGTATGATTCTGATCAGGGTTGTAGACAATAAGTGGATGGACCATATTGATGATATGGATCAGCTGAAAAGCGGTATAGGACTTCGTGCAATCGGTCAGCAGGATCCGGCGGCGGCGTATGGCAATGAAGGCTTTGACATGTTTGAATTAATGATTCAATCCATTAAAGAAGAAACGGTTAAGTTCTGTTATAATGTCACATTGCAGACAGAAACCACCAGAAAACAGCTTGTAAAAGAAACTGGCAGCAAGAAAGATGATTATAGCGAGGACGGTTCCGGCGCGGCTAATTCGAAGGTACCACAGGGCGCAGTTATACCGGACAGAGATAAAAAGCAGGAGCCGATAAAGAGAACAGATGCAAAAATAGGCAGAAATGACTCTTGCCCTTGTGGAAGCGGCAAAAAATATAAAAACTGCTGCGGCAGATAAGAACCCGAACCCGAACCAGAACCAGAACCCGAACCTGAACCAGAACCAGAACCCGAACCTGAACCAGAACCCGAACCCGAACCAGATAATGATAGTAGAACTGAATCAAAAAGGAGATAATGATGTTAGAACTGGATCAAATCAGATACGAGCTATCTGAAGCAAAATCAAATCTAAGAGAAGTAGGTGAATCTCTTTGACCTTGCAGAATTAAAAGCAAGGTTGGCAGAGATGGATTTCAGTTGTGAAGCGGAGGACTTTTGGAATAACCATGAGGCCGCTCAAAAGTTGTTAAAAGAAAAAAAAGTGATTGAGAATAAGGTTCAGGAGTTTAATGAACTGGAAACTGAAATTGAAGAGGTCGAGATACTGATTGAGCTAGCGATGGAGGCTGATGATGAGTCATTGGTTCCTGAGATTCTGGCCGGCTATGAAAAATATAAGCTTCAGCTGGAAAACTTAAGGTTAAAAACTTTACTAGACGGGGAGTATGATGCTGGAAATGCGATTATTTCTGTTCATGCCGGGTCGGGAGGAACCGACGCGCAGGACTGGACGGAAATGCTGCTTCGAATGTACACCCGATGGGCGGAGGCTAAAAAATACAAAACGAAGATTCTGGATTATCAGGATGATTCAGAAGGAGGCATCAAAAGTGCCACTTTATTAATAGAAGGTGAAAACGCCTATGGGTACCTGAAAAATGAAAAAGGGGTTCACAGGCTTGTTAGAATATCTCCTTATGATTCTTCTGGAAGAAGGCATACCTCTTTTGCCGCTTTAGATGTCATGCCGGAAATAGATGACGATACCGCTGTTGAAATTGATCCGGAGGATTTAAGAATTGATACCTTCAGGGCAAGCGGAGCTGGAGGACAACACGTCAACACAACTGATTCCGCTATTAGGATTACACATATTCCAACAAATATTGTGGTTTCCTGCCAAAATGAAAGATCACAGCACCAAAATAAAGAAACTGCAATGAAAGTACTGAAATCCAAATTAATTGAGTTAAAGGAAAGGGAACACAAGGCTGACCTGGCCGAGCTGAAAGGGGACTTCAGCCAGATAACCTGGGGTAGCCAAATAAGATCCTATGTGTTTCATCCTTACAATATGGTGAAGGATCACAGGACCGGCGCAGAAGTAGGTAATGTTTACGGGGTAATGGATGGAGACATAGATTATTTCATCAATGAAAAGCTGAAGCAAAGAGATTAACAGATGCTGAATTAAAGTGATTCATAATAGTTAAGGCAAAGAGGATAACGAAGAGTTAAATCAAAAAGATGAAAGATAGCTAAAACAATGTGACTGAATGTGAGAGGGAAATGCGACAATGAATGTAATTGAACAATTGGCAAAAGAACTGAATTTGAAAATTTCGCAAGTCGAAAGTACGGTGAAACTTATTGATGATGGCAATACAATTCCTTTTATCGCCAGATACAGAAAAGAAGCTACAGGGGAATTGTCCGATGAAGTGCTTCGAGATCTGGATGACAGACTTACTTATCTTAGAAATCTGGAAGACAGAAAACAGGAAGTGATCAGACTCATAGAAGAGCAGGGGAAGCTTACGGAGGAACTGAAAGGCCAGATTGATGGAGCAAAAGTTCTTCAAAGAGTTGAGGACCTATATAAACCGTTTAAACAAAAGAAATCAACAAGAGCTTCAAAAGCTAAGGAAAAGGGATTGGAGCCGTTAGCGCTTATCATCTTTGCACAGGAATTAACATCTGGGACATTGGAAGAGATTGCAAAACCTTTTGTTACGCAGATAGTTGAGGGTGAAACTCAGGATAAGACTCAGGATAAGACTCAGGATAAGACTCTGGATAAGGCGCAGGATAAGACTCAGGATAAAATTGTTGGTTCTGTTGAAGAGGCAATTCAGGGAGCGATGGATATTATTGCGGAAATGATTTCTGATGACCCGGAAATTACAGCTATGGTCAGAAGTAAAACCCAGGCTGCGGGGATTATTGCTTCGGAAGCGGTAAACGCCGAAGAAAGCACTGTTTTTGATATGTATTACAATCACCAGGAGGCAATTTGCAAGATCCCTAACCATAGAGTTCTCGCTGTGAATCGTGGCGAAA
>JAENWI010000452.1 GCA_016650115.1 Peptostreptococcaceae bacterium
ATCAGAGGTATTAATCGATTACTCATGCTCTCTTAAAAAAGGAGAAAAGGTATTAATTTCATATGAGGGAGAAGAAAGCAAAACTCTTGTCAAACAATTAATTAAGGATACCTATTCAAGGGGAGCTTTCCCTTATGTAGAAATAAAAGATGCCGCTGTTTCGAGAGAAATCATGCTGCAATGCGAAGAACCTCAACTAGAGCTTATGCGAGATTATATGCTTGCTCAGATGAAAGGCATGGATGCATTTATCGCTATACGTGGCGGAGCAAACTCATCAGAACTTTCTGATGTACCAGCAGAAAAGGCTAATCTGTTCAGCAAGACCCTGAGACCTGTTTCGGATTACAGAGTAAGCCAGACAAAATGGGTTGTATTACGATATCCTAACCCTTCCATGGCACAGCTTGCCAACACCAGCCAGGAGGCCTTTGAAGACTTCTACTTTGATGTATGTACTTTGGATTACGCGAAAATGAGTAAAGCGATGGACCCTCTCGTAGAACTGATGAACAAGACGGATCGGGTCAGACTTATAAGCCCTGGAACGGATTTAAGTTTTTCAATTAAAGATATTCCGGCAATAAAGTGTGATGGGGAGCGGAATATTCCGGATGGTGAAGTCTACACCGCCCCTGTTCGTGATTCTATAAACGGTACAATTTCTTACAATACGCCTTCTGAAGCGCAGGGTTTTACCTATGAAAACATTGTTTTCAAGATAAAGGATGGCAAAATCATTGATGCGACTGCTAATAATACAGAAAGAATCAACGCTTATCTTGATACGGACGAAGGAGCCAGATACTTTGGAGAGTTTGCAATCGGCGTCAATCCTTATATTCTTCATCCGATGAAGGATACATTGTTTGATGAGAAAATAGCCGGAAGCTTCCATCTGACCCCAGGTATGGCCTACAAAGAAGCGCCAAACGGCAACATATCTGCGGTTCACTGGGATCTGGTGATGATACAGCGTCCGGAGTACGGCGGAGGCGAAATCTGGTTTGATGATGTTCTGATCAGGAAAGACGGCCTGTTTGTGCTGCCAGAACTAAACCAATTATAAGCAGCCTAGATTGGGCTTGTTATTTTTAAAACCGTTGAAATTTCAACAATCTCAAAAGAAGTTATCCACAGGTCGTCTCAACGGGTTCCGTTTTGAGGTGCAAAACTGAAAAACGCAGCCAAAATCGCAATGAAATCACCATGTTATTTACTGATAATGACATGGTGATTTTTTCTTTATATTTCAATGATTATCAGCAT
>JAENWI010000023.1 GCA_016650115.1 Peptostreptococcaceae bacterium
AATAGGAAAATTACCGGATTTGAAAAAAACGCGGAAAATGCTTATTTGAATTATGATTGGCCTGGCAATGTCAGAGAACTTGAAAATGCCATAGAATATGGGACAAACATGGCTTTTGGCGATACCATCGGGATAGATGCAGTGCCAAAAAGATTGATTAAAAATGAAATGGAAGCTATTACAATAGAAGAAATGGACCTATCTCTTGCGGAACAAATAAAGTTCTACGAAAGAGAGATTATTACTAGAAAACTGAGTAAACACGGGAATAAAGCTAATGAGAAAGATCTCGTGGCTAAGGAACTGGGTATGTCTAGAGCAACACTATATAGAAAGCTCACTGAGCTGGATATAAAATAAACAATAAATTATTTTTATTACAGGGAGGATATAATATGTTAAGAGATGCATTACCTAAAGTAACGATGAATTTACCAGGGCCAAAGGCACAGAAAGTAATTGAAAGAAGAGCTGCTGCTATGCCAAATGCCATTAAATGTGGGTACCCTTGTGTTATTGCAAGAGGTGAAGGCGCTATGTTTGAAGATGTTGACGGAAACATTTTTTTGGATTGGATTGGTGGAGTCGGCGTATTAAATATAGGATACAGCAACCCGGAACTTATTGAAGCAGTAAATGAACAATCAAAAAAATACTTCCATGCGATGATGAATATCACCACACACGAAAGATACATCGAACTTGCTGAAAAAATGAATCAAATAGTTCCTGTCAGAGGAACCACAAAGAAAACAATGTTTGCAAATTCTGGGGCTGAGGCTGATGAAAATGCGGTCAAGATTGCAAAAAGCGTTACTGGAAGACCAAATATCATCGTATTTTCAGGAGCATTTCATGGCCGGACTATGTTAACTATGGCAATGACTGCTAAAAAGGCTTATGCAATTGGAATGGGGCCGTTTCCGGACGGTATCTACAGAGCGGAATTCCCAAATATGTATAGAAAACCTGAGGGAATGTCGGAAGCGGAAGCGATAGAATATTATATAGGTAAAATTGAAGGTGTTTTCATGGAAGGGAGTCCTGCTGAATTTGTTGCAGGTATTGTATTTGAAGTTGTTCAGGGAGAAGGTGGTTTTATACCGGCTCCGATTGAATGGTGCAAGGCTGTTAGAGCAATTTGTGACAAATACGGAATTATGATGATTATTGATGAAGTTCAGACAGGATGGGCTAGATCTGGACGAATGTTTGCGTCTCAGTACCTGGCTGAAGCAGGGTGCGCGCCGGATATTTTGACAACCGCAAAATCAATTGCCGGGGGATTACCTCTTTCAGCAGTGACGACCAGTGCAGAAATTATGGATAAAGTTACACCGGGAACTATCGGCGGAACTTATTGCGGCAATCCTGTAGCTTGTGCTGCAGCATTAAAGGTTGTTGAAATCATGGAAAGAGATGATTATCCAGGAAAAGCACTTAAGATTTCGGAAAAATGTATGAAGAGATTTAATGAATGGAAAGAAAA
This sequence comes from Peptostreptococcaceae bacterium, assembly GCA_016650115.1. Classification (GTDB taxonomy): domain Bacteria; phylum Bacillota; class Clostridia; order Peptostreptococcales; family Anaerovoracaceae; genus JAENWH01. Next base: position 1,490 of record JAENWI010000023.1, read on the forward strand.
ATACGAAGTCATTGGAGACGTCAGAGGTATTGGTGCAATGATGGGTGTTGAGTTTGTAATGGATAAAAAATCAAAGACACCAAATGCAGCAATTGTGAATGGAATTGTTGCGGAAGCTGTGAAGCATGGTTTGCTTCTGGAAAGTGCTGGAACTTATGGCAACGTCATCAGATTCCTTTGCCCACTTTGCGTCACTGATGCTCAGCTTGAGGCAGGACTTGAAATCTATGAGGCTGCATTAAAGAGCCAGTTATAAACGGATCAGAACTAGGATAATAAAGCACACATTGAGAATTTTGCGACCTTGATAAATAAAATGAGTTGAGGTTCATAATAGCCCTAAATAAAAATTAAAAGAATCTCCCCTGGATGTACTTCCGGGGGAGATTCTTGTTAACTTTTCCATTCCGTTTAAGTTAAAGCGATTTCTCTCTCAACAAGATCTTTTACTATTAAATCAAAGGTGCATTCATCGCGGCAGCCGATTCTATGCAAATGAATGCCGTCAGTTAAATCACTTAGCGGCTTACTTTGTGACAATTTTAATTTATTTATAAATTCGTCTACATCACGCCGAGAAGAAATATCCAGCCGCCCGGAAATCTGACCATAGGTGCTGTGCTCAATGGTTACATCTATGATTGTTCCTCCCAAGTCGACGATTGCGTATAACTCTTCAATTAATTTTTTCTCGTCATGTTTGCAAGCAATAATGCCGGTATAACCAAAAGCCGGCTGATTTTCATCATTTTCAAAGACGTACCCTTTTGGAGTGGCTGAAATATTATGGCCGGAGGCCCTTAAAAGAGCTATATCACCAACGATAATCTGTCTGCTGACATTTAACTGAGCAGCCAGTATGGAGGCACTGACCGGTGAAGTGGAGTCTTTTATTGCATCAATTATTTGATTTCTTCTTTCAGGTTTACTCATCAAAACATCCTTTCACAGTATAGGTTATTAAAATTATACCTTTGTTCAAAACCTTTTGCAATACAAATGAACCTTTTGCAGTGAAACCGTTGAGTATAAAGCCGTTAATATAAATTGACAGGTGTCAAGACACGTGCTAAAATAGTAAAAAAGGCGCCACCAGGCCCTAGCTGAAAAGGAGAACAAATGAAAGATTTTTTAAAAAGAAAAGATATAGAGTTTACTGGGAAAAGGTATTTTAACGATGCTTTATCCGCTATGGCTTTAGGATTATTTTCATCATTGCTAATTGGACTTATTATAAAAACACTGGGAGAGCAAACTGTGATTTTATTTGGAGAAAACCCCGTTTCATTATTCTGTATTGATACTGGTGTCATTGCCATGGGACTCATGGGCCCGGCGATTGGAGTGGCAGTGGCATGGGGCTTAAAGGCTCCACCTCTGGTACTTTTCTCCAGTGTTGTGACTGGAAGTATGGGAGCCGTGCTTGGCGGTCCGGCAGGAGCTTTCCTAGCTGCAGCAATCGGTGCAGAATTTGGAAAAGCAATTTCAAAAGAAACAAAGGTTGATATTATTGTTACACCTGCAACCACTTTAATAATGGGAATGGTTGGCGCTAAAATTTTTGGTCCGGCCATTGGGGCATTAATGACAGGTCTTGGTAAAGTGATTATGGCCGCTACTGAATTACAGCCGTTTTTATTCGGTATCATTGTTGCGGTAATAGTAGGACTGGTATTGACTGCACCTATATCCAGTGCGGCTCTTTGTATCATGCTTGGCCTCAGCGGACTTGCAGCCGGTGCAGCAACAGTGGGATGCGCTTCGCAAATGATCGGGTTTGCAGTAATAAGCTTTAAGGATAACGGTGTGGGCGGTCTTTTTGCACAGGGGTTAGGAACCTCCATGCTCCAGGTTTCAAATATTATAAAAAATCCATGGATACTGGTACCTCCAACCTTGGCAGGGGCCATTATAGGACCGATGGCTACGGTACTTTTCAAAATGACCAATATTCCAGTTGGCGCCGGCATGGGGACCTCTGGGCTGGTTGGACAGATTGGGACGTTTACATCCATGGGATTCACGGTAGATGTGCTGCTGAAGGTATTGCTTCTGCATATATTTTTGCCTGCAGTTATCGCCATTCTGGCGAATATTTGGCTTAAAAAGATTGGTAAAATAAAGGATGGAGATTATAAATTAAACTTATAGCACTTGAAATAAAAATGGAATAATGATATGATACAAGAGCGATTTTTATAATTGCTCTTGTGGTTTTTTGTAAAGCGTACAAAAATAAGAGAATAGAAAGTAAGGGTAAAAGATGGAAGTGGAAATGAAATACAGCATAGGCAACAAGGATATTGCCGAAAGTATTTGGGTAGATGAATATCTTATGACAATTGAAGAAGAAAATTCGAGAGAAAAGGTATTTATGAAGGCCGCTTATTTTGATACCCATGATCATATACTATGTAAAAACGACATAACCTTTAGAGTGAGAATGGAAAATGACAGAATCATTGCAACTTTAAAGTGGAGGGGGAAAAGTGAAGGTGCTATGCACCAAAGAGAAGAAATTAACGTGCCGGTTATTGATGAGGCATGCTTTATAGCGCCGCAGCCTTCCATTTTTAAGGAAAGCCAGATTGGGCAAGAAGTAATTGCCCTGATAGGTGAAAATGAGCTGCACAGCATTATAGAAACCAGATTCCTCAGAAGCCGATTCAGAGTGGATACAGGGGATACTATTATTGAAGTTTCTATAGATAAAGGCGAAATAATAACAGAAAAGGGAGAAGACCCTATTTTGGAAATGGAACTTGAAATGTTTTCTGGGAATGAAGAGGAACTTGTGAAAATTGGAGAAGAAATCTCAGAAAAATATGGGCTTCAGGCAGAAGGAAGAAGCAAATATGCCAGAGGCAAGAATATGCTCTTAGGTGAAAGATGATTAAGTATTCAAGAATTGCAATACTTATAGTGGTAGACGCAATTGCCATTAATTTATCGTATATATGCGCATTTTTGTTGCGTTTTGATTTCAATATAAACAGTACAGAGTTTGAATTATTTTTCCCCGTATATGGAGACAATATTCTTCCAATAACCCTTATATGTATTGCCAGTTTTGCTTTAATGGGGATATATACAAGTATGTGGAGATATGCAGGTACTGAGGAAACTGTAAAAATTGCATTTGCGACGATTCTCTCAAATGTTTTAGTTTTGGGATTTATCACAATGACAGGGCAAATGCTGCCTAGAAGTATTTATTTAATCGGGATATTGGTAATGGCAGCTTCTGTTATCACAACAAGATTAACCTACAGGCTTTTAAGAAGATTGAGAAGTCCAGGGAGCTTTAATGTTTTCGCCTGGAAAACCGGAGAAATTGATATTTTTGGAAAAAACTTCATTAAAGTAATGGTTGTAGGTGCAGGAGATGCCGGCGCTACCATGATAAAAGAAATAAAACGTCATCCGGAGCATGGCAAGAAGGTTGTTGTGGCAGTTGATGACGACAAGTCAAAACATGGCCAAAGAATTTCCGGCGTTAAAGTGGCAGGAGGGCAAGAAAAAATAAGACAGCTTGTCAGGAAGTATGGCGTAGAAGAAATAATAATTGCAATGCCTACTGCGAAACAGAAGGACATTCAAAAAATTGTTTCTGAATGTAATAAAACACGATGCAAGCTGAAAATATTACCAAGTCTGATTGATATTATCAGTGAAAAGGTTACCGTGAGCAAGCTAAGAAATGTTCAAATTGAGGATTTGCTAGGAAGAGAGACTGTTAACCTGAACGTCAGGGAAATCAGCGGATATCTGGAAGGCAAGATAGTCATGATTACAGGCGGCGGCGGATCCATCGGTTCTGAACTATGTCGCCAGATTGCCAGATTCAGACCAAGAAGAATCGTTGCATTTGATATATATGAGAACACTTTATTTGAACTGACTAATGAGATGAAAAAAAAATACCCTGCACTGGAATTTGAAGCTGTTATAGGATCTGTCAGAGACAAGGCGAGACTTGATAGAGTGATGGCGAATTTTAAACCCCATGTTGTTTTCCATGCTGCTGCGCATAAGCATGTGCCCTTGATGGAAGGCAATTCATGTGAGGCTTTGATTAATAATGTTCTGGGCACAAAAAATATGGTAGAGGTATCGGAAAAATATGCGGTACAAAAGTTTGTAATGATTTCAACGGACAAAGCTGTTAATCCGACAAATGTTATGGGTGCATCCAAGAGGATTGCAGAAATGATTATTCAGGAAAAAAGTAAAACTTCGGCAACTTCATTTGTGGCTGTCAGGTTTGGAAATGTATTAGGCAGCAATGGATCGGTGATTCCTATTTTCAGAAAACAGATAGAGGATGGGGGTCCGGTAACAGTAACACATAAGGACATTACAAGATATTTCATGACAATTCCAGAAGCCGTTCAGCTAGTCATACAAACAGGTGCGATTGCTAAAGGTGGCGAAATATATGTATTAGATATGGGAGAACCTGTAAAAATACTTGAGCTGGCTGAAACTGTCATTAAACTTTCGGGGTTTGTCCCTTATGAAGACATTGATATAGAAATAGTTGGATTAAGACCAGGAGAAAAACTTTATGAAGAGCTGCTACTGTCAGAAGAAGGCGTTGAAAATACACATCATGAGAAAATATACGTGGGACATCCTTTAGAAGCAATTGAAGAATTGAAGGTGCTTTTAGAAACAAATAAACTTGAAGAAGAAATAGTTGAAGTATGCAACGGGTCGGAGGAAGAAATACGGAATTGGATGAGGAAAATGGTACCGAATTATAAGAATAATCATAAGAAAATAAACAATTAGATTAAGTGATAATCTTTATGGGTATACATAAAATGGCTGCTAAAGTAGCCCTTTTTACTTTACTTTGTACGGCAAAAAAGGTATAATGGTAGTTGATTACCCAATAAAAAAGTATATTTTCACAATTATGTGTTTTTAAATTAGGAGGATAAATTATGATGAAATCAACTTTTGTTTCAAGAGAAAAAAATGACGTAAAATTTACTATGGAATTCACAGCAGAGGAATTCGAACAAGCAGTTATTAAGGCTTACCAGGAAAATAAGGGCAAATTTGCACTAGATGGTTTCAGAAAAGGCAAGGCCCCAAGAAAGCTTATAGAAACTCAGTATGGAGAAGATGTATTCTTTGAAGATGCTATTAATAATATGTTTTCAGAGAATTATCCAATAGCACTTGACGAACTTTCCATTGATGTTATTGATAAACCTAAAGCAGATTTCAGCGAAATTGAAAAAGGGAAAGATTTTACAATTACGATTAATGTAGAAGCTTATCCGGAAATAGAAGTCAAAGATTATAAGGGAGTGAAAATTGAAAAAAGTGAGTTCCCTGTAACAGATGAAGACGTAAATAAGGAAATTGAAGATTTAAGAAAGAAAAATGCACGATTGGTTCTTGCAGACAGGTGTGTGAAGGACGGAGATATGGTTCTTCTGGATTACATGGGATTTGTCGGGGAACACCAGTTTGATGGTGGAACAGCAGAAAGATATTCGCTTAAGATAGGTTCAAATTCATTTATTCCTGGATTTGAGGAGCAACTGATTGACGCTGCAGTCGGCGAAGAAAGAGATGTTAAAATTACATTTCCTGAGGAATACCATTCAGAAGACCTAGCAGGCAAAGAAGCAATTTTCAAGTGCAAAGTACATGAAATTAAGGAAGAGGAACTCCCTGAATTAAATGATGAATTTGCTAAGGATGTCAGTGAATTTGATACTCTTGAGGAATTAAAGGCAGAAACAAAATTGAATTTAGAAAAAGCTGCTGAAGCAAGAGCTCTAAACAAAATGAAAAACAGCGTGATTGAAAAAGTTTTCAACGCCAATGAGGTGGAGATACCTAAAATAATGGTTGAAGAAGAAATTGACGCTATGATGAATGAATTCAAGCAGCAGCTAAGCCAGCAGGGACTGAACCTTGAACAGTATTTTGAGTATCTTCAGAAGGACGCTGAATCTTTTAGAGAAGATCTTAGAGAAGAAGCGGCAAAGAAGGTAAAAACCAGAACGATCATTGCTGCAGTTGCAAAAGCTGAAGCAATAGAAGTGGCAAAAGAAGAAATTGATCAAGAGCTGGAACTCATGGCAATCCAGTATAAATTGGATGTGGATAAGATTAGAGAAATGCTTGGAGCGGAAAACTTCGCATTCCTTGAAAAAGATATTAAAATTAGAAAAGCTGTTGATTTCATGTATGAAAATGCAGTAATAGAGAAATAAATAATTACGGTTTTAAAAATTGTAATAACTGGAGGGGAAAAATGGCATTAATACCTTATGTAATAGAACAAACCAGCAGAGGAGAAAGATCTTATGACATTTATTCAAGGCTTCTAAAGGATAGAATTATATTCCTTGGAGAGGCAATTGATGAAAATGTTGCAAGTGTTATTGTAGCTCAATTATTATTTCTGGAAGCTGAAGACTCGGATAAAGATATCTGTATCTATATTAACAGCCCTGGTGGCTCAGTTACCGCGGGAATGGCCATATATGACACAATGCAGTATATCAAACCGGATGTATCGACCATCTGCGTTGGTATGGCGGCAAGCATGGGAGCTTTTCTTCTTTCATCCGGTGCGAAGGGGAAAAGATTTGCATTGCCAAATGCAGAAATCATGATTCATCAGCCGCTTGGAGGGTTTAACGGCCAGGCTGAAGACTTTAAAATCCATGCGGATCGAATTATTAAAATGAGACAGAGACTGAACGAAATTCTTAGCAGGAATACTGGCAGAGAGCTATCTCAAATTGAGAAAGATACAGATAGAGATAACTTTCTTGAAGCAGATGAAGCTGCAGAATACGGTATTGTTGACAAGGTAATATCGAAAAGATAAACGGGGGGAAAATGACTAAACAGGACAATAACGATAAATTGAAATGCTCATTCTGCGGAAAGACTCAAGACCAGGTCAAGAGACTTATTGCAGGACCAGGTGTTTATATATGCGATGAGTGCGTTGAGCTTTGCATGGACATTATTGAAGAGGAACTTGCCGAACTGCATAAGGTTTCAGGTAGTGCCAATGAGAAATTTGAGCTGCCAAAACCAATGGATATAGCAAGAATTCTGTCAGAATATGTAATAGACCAGGATGATGCGAAGAAAGCGCTTGCTGTGGCAGTGTACAATCATTATAAAAGGATAAACGGTTTTGATGATAAAAGCGACGATGTTGAAATACAAAAGAGCAATATCATTATGATTGGACCTACTGGTTCAGGCAAAACTTTACTTGCCCAGACCCTTGCAAAAATACTGAAGGTCCCTTTTGCAATAGCAGATGCAACAGCACTTACTGAAGCCGGGTATGTTGGAGAAGATGTTGAAAATATACTTCTTAAACTGATTCAGGCAGCAGATTATGATATGGAAAAAGCCCAAAAAGGGATTATCTATGTAGATGAAATTGACAAGATTGCACGAAAATCAGAAAATGTATCCATTACCAGAGACGTAAGTGGCGAAGGCGTTCAACAGGCCCTTTTGAAAATACTGGAAGGCACCATAGCAAGTGTTCCGCCTCAAGGTGGACGAAAACATCCTCAACAGGAATTCCTTCAGTTTGATACGACGAATGTTTTGTTTATTTGTGGAGGAGCATTCGATGGCCTTGAAAAAATAGTGCAAAGAAGGATTGGTGAAAAAACAATCGGATTTAATTCTGATATTAAACACAATAAAATGAATGTTGCAGAAACTCTTAAAAAACTGCAGCCGGAAGACCTGATGAAATTCGGTCTTATCCCCGAATTTATAGGCAGACTGCCAGTGATTGTAAATCTAAGTGAACTTTCAAAAGAGGCATTGGTAAGAATCATTACGGAGCCAAAGAATGCGCTGTTGAAACAGTATAAGAAGTTATTTGCCATGGATCATGTTGAGCTTGAAATTGAGGATGAAGCGGTTCTTAGAATTGCAGAGAAGGCGATTGAAAGAAAAACCGGAGCAAGAGGCCTTAGAAGTATCTTAGAAAGAATCATGACTGATATAATGTTTGAAATACCTTCAAGAGAAGACGTACATAAATGCATTATCACAAAAAGTACAATTGACAATGAAACAATGCCGACATTGGTCCTTGTTGAACCTGAAAAGGTGAAAAAGAAGGATACTGCATCTTAAACAACAGGCGGCTTATGTCGCCTGACTTTTTCTATTTAGGGTAAAGGGGAAGAAAAAATGACAGAAGAAAAAAAAGCGGAAGAAAAAAAAGCGGAAGAAAAAAAAGCAGAAGAAAAAAAAGCAGAAGAAAAAAAGACGGAAGAAGAAAAGACGGAAGAAGAAAAGACAAAAGAAAAAAATGAAATAGAAAACCAGGAGGAGAATGGTCTTTTAACTTTGCCAATGATTCCACTCAGGGGATTATCCATATTCCCGAATATGGTTTTACATTTCGATATAGGTCGGGAAAAATCAATCAATGCGCTTGAGAAGGCAATGATTATGAATCAAAAAGTCTTTTTGGTTACACAGAAGGATGAAAATACCGATTTGCCAACGATTAGTGATTTCTACCATGTAGGAACAGTAGCTAAGATAAAGCAGATGCTGAAACTTCCTGGAGATTCCATAAGAGTTTTGGTGGAAGGCGTATGCAGAGGAGAAATATCGGAGATTATATTTGAAGTTCCATATTTCAGATGCAAGGTTTCAAAGGTTGAAGACATAGAGACCAGCGACCTGCCAGCCGCAACAGAAGCTCTTATGAGGTCCGTAATTTCTAGTTTCGATGAATACCTTTCAGTCAATCCAAAAAAAGCTAAGGATGTTTTTCCGTCGATTATGACAATTGAGCAGCCTGGAAGACTTGCTGATATAATTGCTTCTCATATGGATATTAAAATTGACGAAAAGCAGACAATATTAGAAACTTTTGATATAGACAGAAGACTCGAAATTTTAAATGATTTATTGAATCGAGAAATAGAAATTCTTAATATAGAGCAAACTATTAGTTATAATGTGAAGACGCAAATTGATAAAAATCAAAGAGAATATTATCTTCGTGAGCAACTTAGGGCAATTCAAAAAGAGCTTGGACATGACGAGGACCCTGCTGATGAAGTGCTGGAATTGATGACTCAGTTGAAGAAACTGAAAATTCCTAAAAAAATATCGGAAAAGGTAGAGAAAGAAATCAAAAGGCTTTCGAAAATGCAACCGAATTCTGCGGAAGGTACGGTTATAAGAACTTATATTGAAACAATATTGGCGTTGCCTTGGAATAAAAGTTCAAAAGCAAATATCGATTTGCTGGCGGCGGAAAAAATTCTCGATGAGGACCATTATGGTCTTGAAAAGGTGAAGGAAAGGGTACTGGAATACCTGGCAGTAATTAAACTTTCGAAAACTTTAAAAGGGCCGATACTTTGTCTTGTAGGACCTCCGGGGGTTGGAAAAACATCAATTGCTAAATCTGTTGCACGTGCTACAAACAGAGAGTTTGTTAGGATGTCTTTAGGTGGAGTAAGAGATGAGGCTGAAATAAGAGGACACAGAAGAACTTATATTGGAGCAATACCTGGAAGAGTAATTGCAAGCATAAAAGAAGGTGGAACTAACAACCCGGTTTTTTTGTTTGACGAAGTGGATAAAATAGGAGCTGACTTTAAGGGAGATCCAGCATCTGCTTTGCTTGAAGTTTTAGACCCTGAGCAGAATAAAGATTTCATGGATCACTATTTGGAAATAGCATTTGATCTTTCAAAAGTAATGTTTATTACTACAGCAAATACAATTGATACCATACCAAGACCTCTTCTAGACAGAATGGAAGTCATTAATATTACCGGGTATACAGAAGAAGAAAAAGTGAATATTGCTGAAAATTATCTAGTCCCTAAAAAGGTTAAAGAGCATGGATTGACACTCGAAAATATTCAAATCAGCGAGGATGCAATACGTGGGCTGATAAACTACTATACAAGAGAATCAGGAGTTAGAAATCTTGAGAGAGAAATAGCTAACTTGTGCCGTAAAGTGGCTCGTAAAATAGTGAGCTCCGATGTCAAATCATATGTTATTACTGAAAAAAACCTGGAAGATTATTTAGGAAAAAAACATTTCAGATATGATATTATTGAAGGCGTAAATGAAGTAGGTGTTACAACAGGACTTGCCTGGACAGTTGTTGGCGGGGATACTCTGTTTATTGAAACGACAGCGGTGCCAGGAACAGGACAACTTGTGCTTACGGGACAGCTTGGCGACGTGATGCAGGAATCTGCAAAGGCGGGACTTAGCTATATCAGGTCAGTTGCCGGGAAATACCATATAGATGAAGAATTCCATACGAATAAGGATATTCATATACATATTCCGGAAGGAGCCACACCGAAAGATGGCCCTTCGGCAGGTGTCACTATGGCGACTGCTGTGATTTCAACACTTACGGGAATTCCTGTAAGGAAAGAAGTTGCAATGACCGGTGAAATTACTCTTAGAGGAAAGGTCCTTCCTGTGGGGGGAATCAGAGAAAAAGTTCTTGCAGCACACAGAGCGGGAATAAAAAAGATATTACTTCCTAGAGATAATGAACGAGATATAGAAGAAATTCCTGAGAAAGTCAGAAAAGATTTAGAATTTGTGCTCATCAGCACAGTTGACGAAGCACTTGAACATGCTTTGGCAAAATGAAAAAGGGAAAAATATGAATATTACCAAATCCGAGCTTGAAGCGGTTGCAGTAAGAAAAAATCAATACCCGGAAGATAATGTAAAGGAAATAGCTTTTGCCGGCAGATCAAATGTAGGTAAATCATCCCTTTTAAATCTATTGGTGAACAGAAAAAATCTGGCTAGAGTAAGCGGCAGCCCGGGAAAGACCAGAACCATTAATTTCTATAGAATTAATGATCAGTTTAGAATTGTCGACCTGCCAGGATACGGGTATGCC
>JAENWI010000294.1 GCA_016650115.1 Peptostreptococcaceae bacterium
ATGTTATAATTGTATTACATAGTGTGTAATACAAATGAGGTGATTGTTTATGACTGATTATCCTGATTGGGTAATGAAATTCAAAGAAAAAGGAACTTATGTTAATTACGTGAAAGGTAAGTACTATCTTTATGCCGCTCACTCTAAAAGAGTACCCGGTACCAAGAAGATTAATCGTGTGTGTGATGGTTATCTTGGAAGGATAACCGAAGAAGATGGACTCATTCCACCAAAAGACAAAGTATTCGGCATTGTTTTAGTCTTAGAATACGGCCTTTCCTCCACCATTCTTACCGTATGTTCTAACATCCATAAAGGATTTAAGAGGACTTTTACCAAAAACGGAGACTTTGTTATGGCTGCTGCTATACTTTGCTTTATTTATGGACAATACAGCGAAGAACTGTTTCGGCATTCCTATATTTGCATGCGTTTTCCAGGACTTGATTTTAAGATGCCCATTACGGATGCTCAATCTTCTGGCATTGAACGGGGTGCTAGAATGATTCACCACACCATGTCTGGCTATTTTGGTAATGATCTACAGGATGTCATACTTCATTTTGGGCATGTATATAAAGTAAGGGTTAATAAAAAGCTCTATCTATCTGAAGAATCTGAACCTGTAGTATTATTAAAGCAAAAATTCAATATCGAATGGGAGGGTTAAAAAATGGCTAAAATATGCAAACCTATTGTGGAATATAAAGATATCATCTCATCTAGAGGTATTACTCTTGATGATTACACCCCTCCTAAAAAGACTATGAAACGCTTTATCCGGCTTTTTAGAGTAATTGAAGACATCAGGTTTGATGGTATGATTGACTACCCTCTTTATGAAGTGATTCTCATTGCTTTTTTAGCTATACTTGGCAACGCTTCCAGTTGGACCGAAATGGAACGTTTTGGAATTAAAAAGCAAAAATGGCTGAAAAAATTTTTGAAATTAAAAAATGGAATCCCATCCCACGACACTTTCCGACGTGTCTTTGGTTTGATCGATCCAATCCAGTTGGAACATGCCACAGTACTTTTTCTTATGGAAAATATGGCAGCTATCAAGAAGTCCTTAAATATCAAAGATTCTGGTCCAAAACTTATCTGTATAGATGGCAAAGAGGAAAAAGGCACTGGTAGAAAATACGGAACTAAGGAAGAAATTAGAAACCTTCAAATCCTCCATGTTTATGATGCCTCAGACAGTATATGTCTCTGTTCACGACCAATCGGTCAAAAGACAAATGAAATCCCTGCTGCTCAGGAAGTATTAAATGCCCTCCAACTTAAAGATACAATTGTTACTTTTGATGCCCTTCATACACAAAAGGAAACAATTAGGCTCATCGTAAAACAAAAGGGTGATTATGTAGGTGCACTTAAAGGAAATCAAGGCACATTGGAGCAAGATGCTAATGATAGTTTCTCAGAAGAGATAAAGAAAAAGATCATAACCAATGGTAAAAACTATTATGAAACCTGTGAAAAGGCACATAATCAGGTGGAAACAAGGCAATTTTATCTTATAAAAGCTAACCATACCTTTAACGGTGCTATCGAATGGCAAAATCTTAGAAATTTTATATGCTACGAAAAGAAAATATACAATATAGTAACCGAGAAAGAAAGAACCGAAATAAGCTATTACATCACAAGCCTGCGTGATATAGAAATGTGTGCGGATGCTATCCGTGGCCACTGGAGCGTAGAAAATCAGCTTCACTGGCATTTAGATTACAGTTTTTATGAAGATGATAATACAACTGCGGATCGGAACGCTTTTACTAATTTAAGCCTCATCAATAAAATGGTGCTGTCACTTTGCAAACTTGCACAGCCACTTTTGAAAAACAGAAGCATACGCACTATACGAAAAGAATTTTCATGGGATTTTGAAGATTCTCTTGCAATGATATTGAATGCATTTGATGAGAATTCACTTAAAAACGCTTTAGAAAATGCCCATAAGGCAACAAAATAGAATAGCCATAGTAATTTTAGTGTTTAGGGCAGACTGC
>JAENWI010000431.1 GCA_016650115.1 Peptostreptococcaceae bacterium
GTTATTAGAGATGGTGAAGAAGTTATTATAGAAAGTATTGATTTGGTACCTGGAGATGTGATGATAATAGCGGAAGGGGTTAAAATTCCGGCAGATGGGGAAGTGCTGAAGGCATCGGACCTGTGTGTGGATGAGTCATCCCTCACCGGTGAAGCGGAAGGCGTCTGGAAGGTGACAATTGAAGAGGCGGAAGCGTTAAAAGATTACTGGCGTCGAGATTACTGCTATGCAGGGACTTTGGTTACGCAGGGCAGCGGACACATATTGGTAGATAAAATAGGTGCGAAGACTGAGTATGGTAAAATTGGGGAGGACGTAGCAAGCGCGCCGGAATCACCGACACCACTTCAGGTTCAAACGGCAAAATTAGTCAAGACCTGTGCGATTATAGCAGCAGTATTATTTGTGCTTGTAGGTGTTATCACATTCTTTAATATCCCGGATCACCTAATGAAAGATAGAATTATTGAAAGCATTTTATCTGGTATTACACTTGCAATGGCAATGATTCCTGAAGAGTTCCCTGTCATACTGACAGTTTTTCTGTCAATGGGAGCTTGGCGGTTGGCCAAAAAAAAATCACTGGTCAGGAAGCTACCTTCCGTTGAAACACTGGGGGCGGTATCCGTTCTTTGTGTGGACAAAACAGGGACGATTACCATGAATCAAATGACAGTGACGGAAACTTGGGCACTAGACGGAGATATTCCACACCTTTGTGAAAATATGGGGCTTGCGTGTGAAACAGAGGCCTATGATCCTATGGAGAAAGCGATGCTTGATTACTGTGAAGATCAGGGTATTACCAGAAAACACTTGTTTGGCGGCGAATTAATAACGGAATATGCATTTACCAATGAATTAAAGATGATGGGACATATCTGGCATCATGACGGAGAAATTGTCATTGCGGCAAAAGGTTCACCGGAAAGAATATTACTAATTTCTAACCTGACTGAAGAAGAAAAAAGTCGGATAGAAAAAGAAATTGAAAGAATGTCATTGGAAGGACTTAGAGTAATTGCTGTAGGCGAGATGCATCTGAATGAAGAGTCCGAAATCCCAAAGGATATAACAAAATGCACCCTGACACTTTGCGGACTTATTGGCCTGTCTGATCCGCCAAGGGAATCGGTAAAGGCAGATATTGCAGCATGTGTTAACGCAGGAATACGTGTTGTTATGATAACTGGCGATAATGGAATTACAGCCAGCAGTATTGCAAGACAAATCGGCATGCCTAACTGCGATAAAATAATCACAGGCGATATGCTTAATAATCTGACGAATGAGGAATTAAAAGAAAAAGTGAAAGATGTAAGCATTTTCTCGAGA
>JAENWI010000093.1 GCA_016650115.1 Peptostreptococcaceae bacterium
TACTCAAAAGATCTTGCTACACCTGTTTTCTTTGCCGCTGCTGCAACTGCTGCTGCAACCGCTACGCCAACTCTTGGATCAAATGCAGAAGGTATAATATAATCAGCAGTCAGATCTTCATCAGAAATCAGACCCGCAATCGCTTCTGCCGCGGCAATTTTCATTTCCTCATTGATATCGGAAGCATTTACATCAAAAACACCACGGAATATCCCTGGGAAAGCAAGCACATTATTAACCTGATTAGGGAAATCGCTTCTGCCGGTTGCAATTACCAGAGCGCCTGCAGCCTTTGCATCATCAGGAAATATTTCAGGGGTTGGGTTGGCGCAGGCAAATATAATCGAATCTGGTGCCATGGTTTTGACCATATCTGAGGTTAATGCCCCTGGGGCTGAAAAACCGCAGAATATATCAGCCCCGACGATTACGTCAGCCAGACCGCCTTTTTTAATGCTCCTGTTGGTGATTTTAGAGATTTCTTCCTTGCTTTCATTCAGACCCTCACGTCCTTCATATATAGCACTTGTACGGTCACATAGAATGATATCTTTATATCCGGCCGAATAAAGAAGTTTGGTCACAGAAATAGCCGCGGCTCCAGCACCATTGATGACTATAGATACTTCTTCTTTTTTCTTTCCTGTTACCTTCATGGCGTTTGTAAGTCCAGCAAGCGTGACAACAGCCGTTCCATGCTGGTCATCGTGGAAAATAGGAATGTCACAGATCTCCTTCAGCTTACGTTCAATTTCAAAGCAGCGAGGAGCCGCGATGTCTTCCAGGTTAACACCGCCAAAGCTTCCGGAAATCAGGTGAATGGTTTTTACAATGTCGTCCACATCTTTGCTCTTTATGCAAAGAGGAAAAGCATCCACATTACCAAATTCTTTAAAGAGAACACATTTGCCCTCCATAACAGGCATTGCAGCTTCTGGCCCAATGTCACCAAGACCAAGAACAGCAGTCCCATCCGTTACAACAAGGCAAAGATTCCATCTTCGTGTAAGCGCGTATGACTTATTAACATCCTTCTGTATTTCCAGACAAGGCTGAGCGACACCTGGTGTATAAGCAATGGAAAGATCCTTTTTGGTCTTTACAGGCACCGTAGAAATCACTTCTATTTTGCCTCTCTTCTCATAATGATACGCTAGACTTTCATCAAATATTGTCATGTTTTTTCCTCCTTTTGCCCATCGAGGGCATAAAAAATAATCTGATTCAGATTCTCAACTACAAGTAGTTTTACTATAAATCAAGAAAATGTATAATGCAAGACCTAATTTTCAAGCTAAATGCTAAAAAATTAGCCTATTGACATTAGAAGTTTTTTCAAA
The DNA here is from genome assembly GCA_016650115.1 of Peptostreptococcaceae bacterium. Lineage (GTDB taxonomy): Bacteria > Bacillota > Clostridia > Peptostreptococcales > Anaerovoracaceae > JAENWH01. The sequence continues at coordinate 1,341 of JAENWI010000093.1, forward strand.
TATCATCTAGAAGTCAGTCCGAATATCTTATTGTATGTTAATTTTTTACATAAAAGCAATTACTCCTTAAAACATGGTTTTACAATTAAATCATGCTTGTTGTGATTTAAGACCAGATTTGTATCTTTTTGTGATATATATAAAAACACCTATTTTAGAATAAATTTGGCTGTATTTCAAATCAACTTTTGGTTTACTGGCAAAGATTTCCCAGCAAAAACCAAAATTAACCAAAAAAAATCTCGCTTTTTCTCTTTTTTTTTTGAAAAAAATATTTTGTTTTTAGAAAAAAGCTATAAAAAAATATTTTCTCTAATTTATTTTGTTGTTTACAATAAAGAAATAGCAATTTGTATATCTTAAACATAAAAAAGGATTCCCTTTATATTTGGGGAATCCTTTAATTTTAAATATTTCATAGCAAAGATTACTTGAAAAACTTCCTTTGAATAAGCTTAATGGCACCATAAGTTGCTGTCATATCAAATATATAGCAACCTACAACAGCAATGTTAAAAATCTTTTCTTTTTTTGAAAGTTGTTTCACACATTTTGAAACAGCCCTGCAATCAGCCTTTTTCAATTTTTTTGATGTCCCCATCAACAAGTTACCTGCTATGCTTGCTGTTACATAAATTGTCGTTACTGCACACGCATGTTTTGCATAATTCCAATTTTTAAAAAGTTCTTTCATCATACACCTCTTTTCATAACTGCCTTTGATTGTAAGCGCTGATTATTATTTTAAATCCATTTCTTCTGTTGCCCTTCGGTTTATTCACATTATTTCGCTCTCTTATTCAGACAGTTTTACCAGTGAAGAATATCTTTCCTTAGCATTTTCTTCAGTTAAAGCAAATAGCCTTTCTGCCACATCAGGGAATTCTTTTGTTAATGATGAATATCTTGTCTGGTCCAGAATGAACTCTCTAAAGCTAGTTGTTGGAGCCTTTGAGTCCATTGTGAAAGGATTTTTACCTTCCGCTTTTGCTGTTGGGTTAAACCTGTAAAGATTCCAATATCCTGAAGAAACGGCATCTTTCATATTCTCTTGAGTTTTACCCATACCCTTTTTCAACCCATGGTTAATACACGGTGAGTAAGCTATAACAAGAGATGGCCCATCATAAGCCTCTGCCTCGACAAGCGCCTTCAAAAGTTGATTCTTGTCCGCTCCCATTGAAACCTGAGCAACATATACATAACCATATGCCATCGCCATCATTCCAAGGTCCTTCTTCTTAATCCTCTTACCTGATGCTGCAAATTTTGCAATTGCTGCAACCGGCGTGGCTTTTGAAGCCTGTCCTCCTGTATTTGAATACACTTCTGTATCCAGTACAAGTACATTAATGTTTTCGCCTGAAGCTAAAACATGATCAAGTCCACCATATCCAATATCGTATGCCCATCCATCACCACCAAAAGCCCAGAAGGATTTCTTAACCAAAAAGTCTTTTCTGTCTATAATACTATCGCATGCTTCTTTCATGACAGCATCCGTCGGATGATAACCCTCAAGAATTGCCACGACTGCATCACTCTTAGCTCTTAATTCAGCGTTGTTGTCTTTGTTTGCAAGCCATTCTTGGCAAGCCTTTTTTAAATCCTCAGGAGCTGAACCCGAAACGATTTCATTCATTGACAGCTCAATTTTATCTCTAATTTGTTTATTTGCCAATAACATACCATAACCATACTCTGCATTATCTTCGAATAGTGAATTTGCCCAGCCAGGGCCTCTACCGTCTTCATCCGTACAATATGGCATTGAAGGAGCCGAACCACCATAAATGGAAGAGCAACCGGTTGCATTTGCAATCATCATTCTATCTCCGAAAAGCTGAGTAATCAGTTTTACGTATGGTGTTTCCCCGCAGCCTGCGCAGGCTCCTGAAAATTCAAAATACGGTTTAGCAAACTGGCTTCCTTTAATTGATTCCTTCTTAAAAGATTTATTCTTATTTGAAAGCGTTGCTGCAAATTCCCAATTTTCTTTTTCACTTGCCACTATATCAGCAAAAGGTTTCATTTCCAGCGCTTTATTCTTTGCTGGACATATATCGGCGCAATTTCCACAACCTGTACAGTCTAATGGTGATACCTGTATTTTGTATTGCATACCTTCAAATTCTTTCCCGCTTGCCTTCATAGTATTAAAGGTTTCCGGTGCTGCTTTAGCTTCATCTTCCGTCAAAAGGAAAGGTCTGATAACGGCATGTGGACACACAAATGAGCATTGGTTGCATTGTATGCAATTCTCTGATATCCAATGTGGTACATATGTAGCTACGCCACGTTTTTCAAATGCACTCGTGCCCGAAGGGAATGTACCATCTTCTCTGCCCGTAAATGCACTGACAGGTAAATTATCTCCTTCTTGTTTGTTCATAGGTATTAAAATTTCCTCTATAAATTCCGGTACGTCTCTCATTTCCAATTTTTCGACCTTCAATGTTTTCCAATTTTCCGGAACGTCCACCTGAATAATTTCGGTAATGCCTTTATTGACGGCAGCAACATTCATATCTACGATTTTTTGGCCTTTTTTACCATAGCTGTGTTCTATGCCCTCTTTAAGATATTTTACGGCATCATCAAGAGGTATTACACCCGTAAGTTTAAAGAACGCCGCCTGCATGATCATATTGATTCTATTCCCTAGTCCAATTTCTTCACCTAATTTAGTCCCATTGATTATGTAGAATTTTGCTTGTCTATCTGCTAATGCTTTTTTTACATATGTTGGCAGATTTTCTTCAACCTCTTCTTTAGACCAGATACAGTTAAGTAAGAACGTACCGCCCTTTTTAAGATCTTTTGTCATATCGTATTGTGTTAAATATGTCTGATTATGGCAAGCGATATAATCAGCTTCATTAATAAGGTAAGTTGATTTAATTGGTGTATCTCCAAATCTTAAGTGAGAAATTGTAACCCCACCAGATTTTTTTGAGTCATACGCAAAATATCCTTGCGCATACTTGTCAGTTTCATCTCCAATAATTTTAATAGCTGTTTTATTTGCACCTACTGTTCCATCAGACCCAAGACCCCAGAATTTGCAATTGATTGTTCCTTCGGCTGCAGTTGAGTATTCAAAGTCATAAGGTAGCGAAAGGTTGGTTACATCATCATCTATTCCCACAGTAAACGGACTTTTCGGTTCCGCAGACATCAAGTTATCGAATACAGATTTAATCATTGAAGGTGTTGTATCCTTAGATCCAAGACCATATCTTCCACCATATACTTTTGGTGAATTCTTTTCATTGAACAATGTTGTAATAACATCCTGATATAAAGGTTCTCCAAGTGCTCCCGGTTCTTTAGTCCTATCAAGGACCGCTATCCTCTTAACAGTTTTTGGAAGAGCATTCAAGAAAAACTCGCTGACCCAAGGTCTATAAAGTCTTACCTTAATAAGTCCAACTTTTTTTCCTTCTTTAATAAGTCTAACAATAGTTTCATCTATAGTCTCACAAACTGAACCCATTGCCACTAAAACATATTCCGCATCCGCTGCGCCCACGTAGTCAAACGGGCTATAATTTCTGCCAGTAATTTTACTGATTTCATTCATGTAATTCACAACTATTTCTGGTACCGCATCATAAAACGGGTTACATGCTTCTCTCGCCTGGAAAAAAATATCAGGGTTTTGAGCGGTTCCTCTTATTACCGGATGCTCTGGATTTATAGCACGATCCCTAAAACTTTGGACTGCTTCCATATCCAGTAATTGTTCAAAGTACTTGTAATCAATTGTTTCTACCTTTTGTACTTCATGTGAAGTTCTAAAACCATCAAAGAAATGCAGGAATGGAACTCTTGACTTAATTGCTGCTAAATGAGCAATCCCCCCAATATCCATTATTTCTTGTACTGAGTTGGATGCCAACATTGCAAAGCCTGTTTGTCTCGTTGCCATAACATCTGACTGGTCTCCAAAAATACAAAGGGCATGTGCTGCAAGTGTTCTTGCAGATACATGAAAGACTGCAGGTAACAATTCTCCCGCTATTTTATACATATTAGGAATCATAAGTAATAATCCCTGCGAAGCTGTATATGTTGTAGTAAGTGCTCCGGCAGACAAGGAACCATGAACTGTTCCCGCAGCACCTCCTTCGGACTGCAATTCTGCTACTTTTACAGTTTGTCCAAAGATATTTTTCTTGCCATATGCCGCCCATTCATCAACTACTTCTGCCATTGTTGAAGATGGTGTAATTGGATATATTGCTGCAACATCTGTAAATGCATATGATACATACGCTGCGGCAGTATTACCATCCATTGTTTTCATCGTTTTTTTACTCATGATTTCCTCCATTTTTTATATAATTACTGTTTAGATTATAGGAATCCCTGTGCCTTGTCAATACGGTATTAGAAATATTCAATGTTCATAATATCGTATAAAGTATACAGTATTTCGCTTCCATATTCAACCCCAAATCTATAATTAGCAAATTTCAAACTTACTCAAAACACAGTTTGGCAATATTTATGCTTCTAAATGCACAAAATCCTTTTTAAATCACCTTGATTATGTTTATTTAATTTCGCTTAAAACAGCAAAAGGCAGGTGTTCAACACCTGCCCAGAAAAATTACATTTCTATATTATTCTTATGCTTCCACAGGCGTTTCAGTTTTTGGCACCGGAATCTCTTTAGGTGCAGGCTGTGGAATATCAAATGCGTCAATTACCTTAAATGTTTCTGGTGTTGTATAGGCTTGCTCCATTGTCAGGCATTTTTTTGGGCAAACATCTGCACAACATCCGCATTGGATGCATTGCATTCTTTCAATTGTCCATTTTCTTTTATTTCTGTCAACTGTGATGCAATTTGTAGGGCATTTTTTAGAA
>JAENWI010000058.1 GCA_016650115.1 Peptostreptococcaceae bacterium
ACCAGAACCATTAATTTCTATAGAATTAATGATCAGTTTAGAATTGTCGACCTGCCAGGATACGGGTATGCCAAGGTTTCCAAGTCCATCAGCGAAGGCTGGGGAGATATGATGGCACAATACCTTGAAAACAGGCAGGGTCTGACGAAAGTTATTTTATTAGTTGATATTCGCCATGCTCCATCAGAGCAAGATGTTAAAATGAGTGAATATATTCGCCATTATGGGTATAATGGAATTGTAGTAGCAACGAAGGCCGATAAAGTATCCAGAAATGAAATGCAGAAACTTCTTGGGGTCATTAGGAAAGACTTAGGCTTGTTGGAGGATGAAATCATCATTCCGGTTTCCACATTAAAAAGAACCGGATATGACAAGCTGCTGGAAGAAATGGAGAAACTCATTGGGAATTAATCTGATTATAATAAGAATAAATTATAATTGGAGAATTTAGAGGGAGTATGAAATGCAATTTTTGAGTTTTCAGGTGATTATAAAGAGAATAAAAGCCATTCGATTCATGCTGGCGGATAAGACAGTGCCTAAAAGAAAAAAAACACTTGTTATTGTTGGAATAATCTATTTGTTCTTGCCTATTGACATCATACCGCCTGTTTTGTTCCCGATTGCCTGGGTTGATGATTTGGTTATTTGGGTTTGGATATTATGGTACTTAAGAGAGGAACTTGATAAATACTGGCTTGGCCCGAAAAGTGAGGATTTGTCAAAAAAATACAGAGGAAAAACCATTATAGATGATGTGGATTTCAAGGTAGATGAAAAGGAAAAGGAGTAATATTTGATGGAAGAAAAGCATGTTGTTGGGCAGGTAATGATCACACAGGAAGAGATATTTTCACGTGCTAAAGAAATTGGAACTCAAATTTCAAAAGATTATGCAGGAGAGACAGTGTTGCTCATAGGTATTCTTAAAGGGGCAGTGCTATGGCTGGCAGATGTCATTAAAAATATTACAATAGATACAGAAATTGATTTTATGGCTGTCAGTAGCTATGGTGAAGCAACAAAATCGTCAGGAGTTGTCAGAATTCTTAAGGATCTAGACAGATCTATTGAAGATAGGCATGTTATTGTAGTGGAAGATATAATAGACTCGGGAATCACGTTGAATTATTTAAGAGGATATTTAAAAGCGAGAGGACCGAAATCAATCAAGTTTTGTACATTACTTGACAAGCCGACGGGGAGAAGGACTGAATTCAAAGCAGATTATGTCGGGTTTGAAGTTGAAGATAAATTTATAGTTGGTTACGGGCTTGATTACGATCAGAGATATCGGAACCTTCCATATATAAGCTTTCTTGATTAAAATTAAAATTGTACTTAGGCTATTTAAAAAATAATTTGTCGGGAAAATGCAGTAAGTATTACTGGTTAAAATTTATATTTATTTAAAGGAGAGAAAAATGAGTTACATAGCAAAAATAGGATTATCAAATAAACATCTTCACTTGAAAACAGCAGATATCGAAACTTTGTTTGGAAAAGGGCATACACTGACACCAATTAAAGACTTGGTACAGCCTGGGCAGTTTGCCTGTGATGAGAAGGTTGATATCGTTGGACCTAAGGGAGTACTTAAAGGAGTTAGAGTGCTTGGACCAGCTCGTCCTGAAACGCAGGTAGAACTTTCAATGACGGATGCTAGAACAATAGGAATTAAAGCACCAATAAAAGAATCCGGAAAACTAGATGGAACACCAGGATGCAAAATTGTTGGACCAGCAGGAGAAGTTGATCTGGACCATGGCGTGATAGTTGCATTGAGACATATTCATTTATCTCCAGCACAGGCAGTTGAGGCTGGAGTAAAAGACAAGCAGATCATCAGCATTAAAATCGCCGGGGAAAGAGGACTGACATTTAATAATGTTCTTGTTCGTTCAGGCGAAGGGCATCAAAGCGAAATCCATCTAGACACAGATGAGGGAAATTCGGCAGGGTGTGGAGCTAACACAGAAGCGACCATTGTAAACCCATTATAAGCAGCCTAGATTGGGCTTGGGTTTTCCAAACACGTTGCAAATAGACAAACAAAAAAAGTTATCCTGTGGATAACTTTTTTTGATAGGACCTTAAAATAATTGAATTGTAAGGCTTGTGAGCTAACATTTTCTATTTGTGTTTTTCATATTCCTGAAGAATTTGAACGGAAGCGCTTGCACCAATTCTATCGGCCCCCGCTTCAATCATTTCAAGTGTTTTATTTAAATCTCGGATGCCTCCCGATGCCTTTACCTGCATTTTATCTCCAACAGTTTTTCTCATTAAAGAAACATGGTGTGCCGTTGCACCGCCACTTGAAAAACCTGTTGATGTTTTTACAAATGCAGCCTCAGCTTCCATTGAAAGCTGACACGCTTTAACTATTTCCTCATCAGTTAGCAGACAGGTTTCAAGAATGACTTTTACAATTGAACCATGTTCTTTCGCGCTGGCAACAACTTCAGCAATGTCGTCTCGGACGTATTCATATCGACCTTCTTTTAAAGCACCAACATGAATAACCATATCAATTTCATTCGCGCCCGAAGCGGCAGCCCAAGCTGCTTCATATGCTTTAACCTGGGTGCTTACGGCACCAAGAGGGAATCCGACAACTGCAGCAATTTTAACATCTGTGCCAGCCAGTAAAATGGCGGCAAGGGGTACATAGCAAGAATTTACACAAACCGCGCAAAAATTGTTGGTCTTTGCTTCATAGCAAAGCTTTTCAATATCTGCCTCGGTAGCTTCAGCCTTTAAAATTGTGTGATCAAAATATTTGTTTAATTTCATGATAATTTTTACTCCTTTTGAATTGAATATACAGAATGAGGTATTATATTAAAGAGATAATGTTTAAGTCAATTATTTTTAAGTCAATTATGTTTAAATTAATTATATTATACAAACGGGCATTAGGCAAGTCAGTATAATTAACCGGCTCTTATAGTATAATATTAATTGATAATAGCAACAAAAAACAGCTATAATATTTGCGAATTAAAATGAATAGGGATATAATGAATTTATAAGTATTAGCACATTAAAGTATATCTGAGAGAATGAATAGCAGAGGTAATGCGATTGGCTGTTTATTGAAAAGGGGGGAACTGCAATGAAAAATATGATTACTGCAGGAGAAGATTACATTAAAAAAATGGATATGGCTGATGTTGGATTACTGAAAATATGTCTGTTTTCCATGGGATTATTCTCGGGAATCTGTGTAACAAAGAAAAACAAAAAAAAGATTGGGTTTTGGGCTATGTTGATATCAACAATGACCTGTATACCACTAATGAGTAAATTCCTGCGAATATATAAAGAGCAAGAGTAGGTTTATTCTTAGTCGATGATAATCCTATGAATATCATTATTATGCAATGAATTGAGCCTTTTGCTGTATACTCTTTTACAATATTATTCCCATGCTAACTTGACGCGATCGAACGGCAGCGCATACTTGTTAATGAGAAAATTGAAATCAGTGGAGGACTAGTGGTGAATGAGTATTTGCAGAACATCAGTAATTTCTCTGTCTATGCTACAGGTGATGTATGATTTATGCCTATCCTTCCGCTACGTCCGATATTGGTTACATGTTACCGTAAAAATTAATAAATTATAAGTATTGAAATTATGATAGGAGAAAAACTGGATGAAAATTGAAAAATTGACTATACTATGGACAACTGATGATGAAGAAACTGCATTAAATATGATTTTGATGTATACGATGAAGGCAAACACAAATAAATGGTGGAAGGAATGCAATCTGATTACATGGGGACCATCAAACAAACTGCTCTGCCAGAGTTTGGAGGTACAAACCCTTATTAAACAGATTATGGATGCGGGTGTGAAAGTGTTCGCATGTAGAAGATGCGCGGAAAGATATGGACTGGTGGAACAAATTGAAGGTATGGGCATTGAAGTGGAACTGATGGGTGAGCCATTGACAAAATATCTGCAAGATGACAGTTATAGAGTTTTGTCGATATAGAAGCACATGAGCTGATTTGCTTGTTTCTTAATGTTGGTTTTGAGATGCCTTGGAAACAATCTAAATAAAAAGATGAATTAATAAGTTTCTAAAATAAACTGTGCTGTTTCAGACATCTTAGATCTGTTTTCCATACTTTTTTTTGGATAAAACTGTGCGCTTGCTCCTCTGATATATGATGCTTATTCATTAGAAGTTCCTTTGCCATTTCAATTAGCTTGGCATCCTCACTGCTTCGGCGTGGCAGCGTTAGCCTTAAATATTTTTGCTCCATTTGAACGAGCATTCGAACTGAAGCGATAAGATCGGTTCGCGATACTGGTGTTGGCAACTTGAAGATGTCATCGGAATTACCTATAGTCAATTGACTTGAAGCTGCTATCACGAGGAGCATTGCAGATCCGTTCAAAGATTGAGTTGAATCAAAAACAGACATGTCAGATAATTTAGAGGCACAAATCACGATCCCTCCACCTATTCTATTGACGGCGCGAATCACCTAGGCTCCAGATTAGCAGCTGTATCTTATGTTTATACCACCGGATTCCAGCATTTCAATGACCCGTTTATGGCTGTTTTTATTTTCAAGAGCAACGATTATTCTGTCCACATTTTCCACTCCTAGATGTCAATACGGCATTAATATGCAGTAATATATTTTTCGCATTTCCAACTGCTTACGCGCATGTTGTATTCTTCCCATTCGGCTCTTTTGCCAGGGGATTGGTAACTGCTGACATTCCATTGACATGATGGAGCAAGCCTGCGATAGAATGGTGAGCTATTTCTGAAAGACCTTTTTCAACTTTTTCATCATAAAAAATGTTCGCACCATCCTTGAATAGGGACATATTGGTATGCATACCCGAACCATTAACACCGAAGATAGGTTTTGGCATAAAAGTGGCATGTAGACCATTCTTTTGAGCAAGAGTCTTAACTGCGAGCTTAAATGTCATTATGTTATCGGCTGACTTTAATGCTTCAGTATATTTAAAGTCTATCTCATGCTGACCGGCAGCCACCTCGTGATGGAATGCCTCAATTTCGAACCCCATTTCTTCAAGTGCCAGACAAACTTCTCATCTGGGACCCTCGCCCTGGTCAAGTGTACCAAGATCAAAATATCCAGCTTGATCATTTGTCGTAGTTGTAGGTTTTCCATTTGGATTATAAACGTCACAAATCAATCGGGCCACATCACCATACTGAGATCTCCAAGGCATAATTGCAAAACTCTCCAAGTCCGGATACAGATATTGATCTGATTCTTCTATACGTACAAAACTTTCAATGGAGCTTCCGGCCATCATAATTCATTATTAACAGCTTTTCTGATTTGCGATGCGGTTATAGCTACATTTTTCAATTAATCGAAAATATCGGTAAACTGCATGCGGATGAATTTAATGTTTTGATATTCAACAATCTTGATAATATCTTCTTTGCTATATTTACTCATTTTGTTTCTCCTTTTGTTTTGAATTAAAAAATAAAAAAGAGCGCGACATTCCTCTGACAATCAGAGGGGCACCCTTGCTCTTTTCTTGTTTAGATTATAGTCAACTTCCAGCAAAAAATGTGACTAAATAAAAAAAATCAGATAAACACCCGTATTTCTGCGGATTTGGTGGAGCAGGGAACCCCGATATTCAATTATTCAATCGTCTATGACACGAGAAACAAAGAGCAGAGCGGACTCAACTGGAATACAGAATTGATAAAATGACAAAGTTCATGAAGCGTCATTCCAATGAAATGCGTGAGTTTGGAGCGGTATTTCGAGTTATATTATGATGAGGAACACAAGACCTTTCTGTTCCCTGTCGAGAAAGCCAGAGTGATAGAAAATGAAATTGAATTATGTGGATATTTCTGCATAATTACCTCCGAAAAGATGACTGCCAAAGAAGCGAGTGATCTTTATAAGAGCCGTGATGCCTCTGAAAAACTATTCAGAGGGGATAAGTCATATCTTGGAAACAGAAGCCTTCGGGTGTACTCGGATGAATCGGCATCCGCCAAGATATTTATAGAGTTCATAGCGCTGATCATTCGAAACAAGATATTCACAAATCTCAAAGAAGAGATGAAGAGTCTCGATAAAAGACCAAACTTCATGACAGTTCCTACAGCGATTAAAGAACTTGAGAAAATAGAAATGGTCAGACAACTGGACAATGTATACAGACTGGACCATGCAGTTACAGCGGCGCAGAAGATCATCCTCAAAGCATTCGGAATAGATGTTTCTTATGTAAAATATAAAGCAAATGAGATCAGCGATACACTTAAAAAATAATTGATAAGAGAGGGTTTGAATCATGGCAAGAACAGTTGGACTTGAAACGTTGGATCAAAAAATTGAGAAGGCGCAATCGGATGTGGTAAAGGCGAAGAAGAAATATGATTAAGCTTTGAACATAAAAAACTCCTGAAATTGATCATAATCAGGAGTTTTAGTAACAATTTTTCTGGAAGTTGACATGTAAACATTTTTTTTTCGTGGAATCAATGGGGTATATTCGGCTCTATTTCTTTCAAATTTACGACTGGTTTTTAAGCTGAATTTGTCGATTAAAAATCAAAAAAACTTGACATATAGTTAGGATTGTTATACAATTTGAATATCAAGGGAGGCGTGTAAAATGAATTATACTCAAGCAGTAACTAATTTAATTGAAACCAAATATAATAACAATAATTTGATCGTAGCTAGGGAGCTAAAAAATCAGCTTAATTGTGATGTCCCTGAATCTGCTTTATTTAAAACGTTGGAGAGGTTAGATGATTCTGGGCAGATTGCGCGGCTATCAAAAGGGATATACTACGTTCCCCAAAAGTCAAAGTATGGAACTATGAATATGAACCAGAAAGACATCGTTAATCACTTTTTAGGCAGGAGCGGTAAGAATGGTCTTTTAACGGGTTATTCTCTGTTTAATAAGTATGGAATCACAACGCAAATATCCAAAAATGTAGAACTTTATTCAAATCTAATAACCGAAGCAACGAAGAATGTTGGGAGCGTTAAAGTAAAAAAAATAAATCTGAACCTTTCGAGTGACCTGGCAAATCATATTGAGTTTCTTGAAATACTACAGAACTATAATAAAATACAAGATACAAACGATACAATGTTTAATCAATACGTCGAACGTTTCATGGACAATTATAAGAATGATGTAATTGAGAAGGTTCTTAAAAGCAAGAAATATAAAAAAAGTACAATTGCTTTTGCAGAACAATTGTTGCAGTATTATAATATTCAAAACACCTTAAGTAAACACCTTATGAAGACATCAAAATACAAAATACCGAAATTGGAGGGAATTCATGAATCTTCATTCTAGCAGCAATGATTTTATAGAACTTATTAATATTACAAGTCAATATATTGGGATCCCTCAGAAAGCGATTAAAAAAGATTATTTTATTGTGAAAATACTAAAAAACATTCAAGACAATGGTTTTTTAGATAATTGTATTTTCAAGGGTGGAACATCCTTGAGCAAATGCTATCCGAATTCTATTAACAGATTCTCTGAG
>JAENWI010000041.1 GCA_016650115.1 Peptostreptococcaceae bacterium
GATAGACTTAAATTTAGAATTGATACGGATATAACTGAAACGAATCTGAAAATTTTGGATGCATTAACACCTGAAGCCACTGCTTCGTTGCAAAAGGACATAAAAAAAGGTGGAAAAACAGAAATAGAAGGGTTGATTTTTGATGTTGTAAGGATTGGAGAAAATATTAGTGTGAATACTCCTAATTATAATATGATCGCGGAGTATTTTGAATATAAAAAAAGGATAAATTATATTTTCCATAAATCGAGGGCTAACCTCAATCACTTGTATCCAAAAGGCCTCAAGGATACTGGTTTGTATTATCAGCATTTTCTCGCGAAGAAATTTGATAATACTAAAAAAGATACCAAAAAAAAACCAAGATAATTGTGACGAGTTCCGATTTGGACTACAAAATGCAAAATCACTTACAAAAACACATACAAATTCACATAAAAATCACTGCTCTTTTTATTCTTAGAGAGTTGTGATTTTTGATTTAGTCTATGCGAAAAAATACCAATGCCAATAGGTGGGAAAAAGAATAATGCTATCACAGCCCAAAAAAATGAACTTGCTAACGAATTGTTGCTTTCCCTTGCATCTACAAAAATACAAACGCTTATTATAGCAAAAGTTAATAGTAGTAATTTCTTCATTATATGTTCTCCTAAAGATACCCATTAGTTTGATGTGAAATCTATGTATTCATTATAGCACAGTTAAAATTAGTAGGCATCACTCCAGACCTAATTCCATTGATGAAGACCCTTGTCTGTTCTTTGTACGCATTGTTGATATCCTTTTCACAATATTTTATTTTGTAAATACATTAAAAAGTTAAATACCCATTAATTCTTTATATATTAATTCGCAGAGGAACAGCAGGTCGGCTTGCTTAGATGTCTATATTAATTCCTTGTGTTTATCAACTATATAATGTGACACAGCTTAAAAATCCAACAATTCTCCGCGTAGCAGATATTTGCTGCAGTATTAATTTGAAACAAGATAGTTACTTAATTAGGAGGAGGAATAAGCTTGGACATGTATTTCACTTGGTAGTCATATGAATAATAAATATTGTTAAAAATCTAAATAAACTATTGAAAAGTGATGACAGTATGGTAGAATATTCATGTAAAAGTCTAAATTCTACATAAAATCAGCTTCTCGATACAAATAAAAGTTGTGAGTGGAAGTTGTTTGATAGTATTTTTGACTATTGACGATAATGATATTTGAATGTTAAAACAATAGAGTAAGCTCTGAGGCGGTTTTCATCGCCATTTTGTTTATGTAAAGTTAAAGGGGGATTATCATGAAGTTGGCAGGAGATAAAGTTATATTTAGTTTTAGTAAAGATCATGAGCCTGTTTTACGTGTACCTGCAGGAACTACCTTGGAAATTGAAACATTAGATTGCTTTTCCAATCAACTTAGAAACGCGGATGACACAATGGAACAGCTTGAATGGGAGCGGGTTAATCCTGCTACGGGCCCTGTCTATGTTGAAGGTGCTGAGCCGGGAGACACTTTGAAAATAACAATACATAACATTAAATTAAACGAAAAAGGTACTATTTGTTGCCTTGAGAATGAAGGAACCCTTGGCCATATGATAAAGGGAAGTCATATTAGAGTTGTTAAGGTTGATGGAGATACAATAAAATACTTGGATAAATTCGAAATCCCAACTCAGAAAATGATAGGAGTTATTGGGGTTGCGCCTAAAGACAAGGCAATAAATACTGGAACTCCCGGGCACCATGGCGGAAACATGGATACCATATTAGTTGCGGAAGGTGCCACACTGTATTTCCCTGTTTTTCATTCGGGAGCTCTTTTTGCAATGGGAGATATCCACGCAGCGATGGGCGACGGAGAAATTGGAGTATCTGGTTTGGAGATTCCTGCAGATGTTACAGTTACATTAGATGTAATTAAAGGAAAAGCTCCTGAATATCCAGTTTTAGAAAACATTGATGTTTTTGCTATTATTGTATCAAAAATTACGGTGGATGAAGCTATATCGGCAGCTACCGAGCTTATGTGCAAATTCTTAGAACCTCGGATGGATATAACAAGACCTGAAATCATAATGCTTATGAGCCTTGTAGGTAATGTTCAAATCTCACAAGTAGTAGACCCTGAAAAGACAGTTCGCTTCGTTTTTCCAAAGAAGTATATGAAGAAAGCGGAGTTTTAAATAAAGCAATTATTAATATTTTACAACTAAGAAGGAGGACTTATTATGTCAGAACAGAAAACCCTTGAAAGCATGGGTTATAAGCAGGAACTGAGACGAACTCTCAGTACTATGGATCTTGTAGTATACGGACTTATATTTATGGTACCTATTGCACCTTTTGGTATTTATGGTGTTGTTATGTCCATTTCGGGAGGAATGGTGGTTCTTGCCTATCTTATAGGTATGGTCGGAATGGTATTTACGGCTTTTTCATATTGGAGAATGTCCGAAGAATTTCCAATTTCAGGTTCGGTTTATGGGTATGCAACCCACGCAATCGGAAAGGGCGTAGGATTTGTATCTGGTTGGGCTATTCTTTTAGACTACATTCTGGTACCTGCGCTTCTTTATGTAGTTGCAGCAGTTGCTTTAGGCGCAATTATACCAGCGGTTCCTTTCTGGGTTTGGATAGTAGTCTTTGTTGCGTTTAATACAATTATTAATATTACAGGTATTCAATTTACTGCACGTCTTAATTGGGTAATGCTGATTTTTGAAGCAATCGTATTTGTTATTTTTTCTGTTGCAGCAATTTCATATATCTCGAAAAATCCAGATGTTTCATTTACACTTGCTCCAATTTTCAACGGAGACAAGTTCAGCATGACCCTGGTATTATCAGCGGTTTCTGTTTGTGTTCTTTCTTTCTTGGGATTTGATGGTATTTCAACCTTGGCAGAAGAATCCAAGGGGGGACCTTCTTCTGTTGGTAAAGCTAGTATTTGGTCCCTAGTTATTGTAGGATTTTTCTTTGTTATTCAAACTTATTTGGCTGCCTGCGTTATTCCGTGGGAAGGCATTAATACATTCGCAGATATAAATTCTGCTTTTTATGAAGTGGCGAATACAGCTGGTGGAGCCGGAGTTATGTGGATTTGCGCATTGGCAACAGGGCTTGCCTGGGGTATCGCTGACTGTTTAGTAGCTCAAGCTGCTATAGCTCGTATCCTTTATTCTATGGCAAGAGATGGATTTTTGCCTAAGTCATTAGCTAAGGTTCATCCAAAATTTCAGACTCCATACGTATCTACAGTATTTGTAGCAATCATTTCACTTGTCATAACCTTGGGCTTTACTCAAGGAATTCAAGACTTGGCAGAGCTAATTAATTTCGGCGCTCTTTCTGCCTTTCTTGTTTTGAACTTTACTGTTGTATATTATTTCATTTTCAAGAAAAAATCCAAGAAATATTTTATCCACTTAGTGCTTCCTGTTATAGGATTTATTGTTATAGGTATTGTTTGGGCCAACTTATCCCCATCTGCCATGAAACTTGGTGCAATATGGGTAGTAATAGGCATTATTCTATATAATGTCATTACTAGGTTTATGAAAAAAGATGTAAAATTAGAAGTATAGGATTTATAAGACGAAGAGTGAAACAAAGAACGGCTTATTGACTAAAATACTTAGAAAAGAGTCAAAGGTGTTGTACAATGAGTGTGATGGTGTTAGGGAAATCCTAACACCATCACTTTATTGTTTTTTGGGAAAAAGAATAGAGAGTAAGGGAAGTCTAGATTATGTATATCTATACATGAGAGTTCTCGAGTTCATAGATGTAATAGTAAAATTTACGACCGGAATGAAGATGGGACTTAGTCAATAACATCTTCGGCATATCATTCGGTAAATTCAGAAAAGGTAATTATACATATGTGGAGCAAAGGGAAAATAACATATATTGACAAATATTTACAATTAAGATAATATGTAACAATTAGGAATAAAGACGAAATTGAATTTTTAAGGTATTCCAAAAAATAGTAAATTAACTTTGTTGAATAAAGAGGCGGATGATGAACCTGGGGGAAAAGGGGGAGCTGCTTGCAAAGAGCTATCTGGAAAAGAAGGGCTTTACCATTTTGGAGCAGAATAGATGTCATTGAAATATTAATTATTAATAAAAAGCCGTTTATTCGACAAATCAGCAATGTGTTTTAGGGGGGAATGACATGTTATCGAAAGTGTACACCACATCTTTATATGGTATTGAATCGAATTTAATCACAGTTGAAACGGATTTGAACAATGGATTGCCGGCACTTACAATGGTAGGACTTCCGGATATCACCGTTCGGGAAGCAAGAGACCGAATAAGGGCGGCTATTGTGAATTCCGGTTTCAAATTTCCCGCAAAAAGAATAACAATAAATCTTTCTCCTGCAAACACCCGGAAGGCTGGAAGCCATTTTGATCTGCCCATTGCAGTTGGCATGCTGGCGGCAATTGGCGAAGTACAAACCTATAAACTGGACCAGTATGTTTTTATTGGAGAATTATCTTTAGACGGTAAAATCAATGGGGTTAGCGGTGTTCTGCCGTTAGTTTTAGGTGCGCGGGATGCGGGAATGAAAAAAATCTTTGTTCCTGTCTGGAATATGGAAGAGGCGGTTTTGGTTTCAAACGTGGAAATCTTTCCAGCGGAGCATCTGAAAAGAGTGGTAAACCACATTAACGGGGTTGCTCTAATAAAAAGATATTTAAAGGAAGAAAATCATTCTGCTGTCAGTCTGGAAAATAAGGAAGACTACGCTGATGTGATAGGGCAAAACAACATTAAAAGGGCATTAACCATTGCAGCAGCAGGATGCCATGATATTCTGATGACTGGCCCGCCAGGTGCTGGGAAAACAATGCTGGCAAGGAGGCTTTCAACCATACTGCCCCCTATGTCAGAGGAAGAAATTCTCCAGGTTACCAAAATTCATAGTGTTGCAGGAGAGTTGTCGAAAAATAAAGAATCCATCGGGGAAAGACCTTTTAGAATGCCGCATCACACCATATCTCCATTGGCGCTGATTGGCGGTGGTACTAAATTAAAACCCGGGGAAATTTCTCTGGCTCATCATGGGATTTTATTTTTAGATGAAATCCCGGAATTTAATCAAAATGCAATTGAAATGCTGAGGCAGCCTCTTGAAGAAGGTGAAATCAGAATAAACAGAATGAGCGGGATGGTGACTTTCCCAGCGGAATTTATTTTGGTAGCGGCCTGTAATCCCTGCAGATGCGGTTATTTAGGTGATTCGAAGCATGAATGCATCTGCAGCAGTGCTCAGATACAAAGTTATAAATCTAAACTTTCGGGGCCGATTTTGGACCGGATAGATTTACAAGTGGAATTAATGGCCCTTAATTATACTGAAATAACAGCGGAACATTCTAAAGGATTGAGCTCTAGGGAAATGGCCATGAACGTTGCAAACGCAAGAAATATTCAAAAAGAAAGGTATTACCATATGAATATGGCGTATAATTCTCAGCTAAAAGGGCAATATTTAAATAAATATTGTTATTTGGATAAGGAAACGAAGGGGCTATTGACAGAAGCTTTTGAAAAAATGGGGCTCACCATGAGATCATATTATAAAATCATAAAAGTAGCCAGAACTATAGCAGATTTGGATGAGAAGGAAAACATTGAACTGAAGCATATTGGAGAGGCTTTGCAGTACAGGAAAACAGATAACGAAAGTATGGGGTTGTGATGATAAATTTAATGAATAAATATCCCGTAAAAACAATTACACCCCTGGAGGAAGATTACCCGCGTATGTTAAGGTATATTAAAGATCCGCCATCTGTCCTGTATTACAGAGGAGATATTAAGATTGCTAGTAATATATGCATTTCTGTGGTAGGCTCTAGACATGGAACGGGTTATGGTAAATGGGCAGCGCAAATGCTTGGCAGAAAATTGGCTGAATATGAAATAGTGACTGTAAGCGGCATGGCTGCAGGGATAGACACATATGCTCATAAGGGTTCATTAGAAAATAAAGGAAAGACAATCGCTGTTTTCGGTTGTGGTGTGGACGTATGCTATCCAAAGGCGAATAAAGATCTTATGATTGAAATTCTGGAAAATGGTTTAGTTCTGTCTGAATTCCCTCCTGAATTTCAGCCTACAAATTATAGTTTCCCTATCAGGAACAGAATAATAAGCGGGCTTTCAACTGGAACAGTAATTGTAGAGGCTGGAATTTCAAGCGGCTCTCTAATTACTGCAGAATATGCTGCGGATCAGGGGAGAAATCTTTATGCAGTACCTGGTAATATTAACAATATATACAGTATTGGAACGAACAAGCTGATAAAGGATGGAGCTGTTCCAATAACTGTAATTGATGATATTATTGATGAACTGGGGTTAAAAAGAAAAGAAAGTATTCAACTGAAGAAAACTCTTGGAAAAGATGAAATTGCCATTTACGAAGCAATAGAAACAGGAAGTGAAACCACTGTTGACTCTATTTGTAAAACAACAAGGAAAAGTGCTGGTGAAGTGAACGCCATGATAACTGTTTTGGAAATGAAGGGACTCATTTATTCCTGCATGGGAAAAATATTTGTTGCAAAATAAGCGTTTTACAAATATAATCTTTCATTAGTGATACAAATTAAATTAAAAAAGAGAAATATAGATATCCATAGGAGGATTATTTAATGGCCAAATCCAAGGCCTTGGTGATTGTTGAATCACCATCAAAGGCAAAAACAATAGGTAAATTCTTAGGAAGCAATTATAAAGTAATCGCTTCCGTTGGGCATATTCGGGATTTACCAAAAAGCAAACTGGGAATAGATATTGAAAATGATTTTGAACCGCAATACATCTCAATCAGAGGTAAAGGAGATGTAATAAAGGCAATGAAAGCAGAGGCAAAGAATGCTTCTAAAATATATCTGGCAACAGATAATGACAGAGAAGGTGAAGCCATTTCATGGCATATCGCCTTTTTGCTGGGAATAGATGAAAAAAAAGCATGCAGAATTGTTTTTAATGAGATCACAAAAACAGCAATTCAGAAAGCTGTAAAAAATGCCAGACAAATTGATTTGAAATTAGTGGACGCGCAGCAGGCAAGGCGGGTGCTGGATCGGCTGGTTGGATATCAGATTAGTCCGCTTCTTTGGCGTAAGGTGAGAAGAGGTTTGAGCGCCGGAAGAGTCCAATCTGCAGCATTGAAAATAATTTGTGACAGAGAGAAACTGATAAAGGCTTTCATTCCAAAAGAGTTTTGGAATATCAGTGCTGTTTTGCAAGGGTTAGAAAAGGTAAACAGCAAAAGTTTTTCTGCAAAATTATCAGAATATAAAGGAAAGAAAATTCCTGTAGACGATAAAATATCGGCTGACAAAATATTAGAGGAATTAAAAGATAAAGCCTATATAGTGAATAAAGTTGAAAAAAAGGAACGAACAAGAAAAGCTTACCCGCCATTCACGACAAGCAGTCTTCAGCAGGATGCATCAAACAAACTGGGATTCCAGACAAAAAAGACAATGCAGGTTGCACAACAGCTTTATGAAGGTGTTGACGTGAAAGGGAGTGGAACAGTTGGCCTGGTCACCTATATCAGAACAGACTCAGTAAGGATTTCTGAAGAAGCAATCAGTGCTGCTGCTGTTTATATTACAGAAAAACTTGGGGAAGAATATCTTGGAAAGAATATATACACGAACAAGAAAAAGGACGTTCAGGATGCTCATGAGGCAATAAGACCAAGTTACATTGAATTGACTCCAGAAGAAATAAAGGCTTCGTTAACAAAGGATCAGTATAATTTGTACAAATTAATCTGGTCCAGATTCATGGCAAGTCAAATGACTGCAGCGGTTTATGACAGTGTTTCTGCGGAGATAAAGAACGGTGATTATAGTTTCAGAGCAAACGGATCAAAAATCAAATTTGATGGGTTTCTAAGACTTTATGTGGACAACACGGATGAAAGTGATGAAAAGATGTTACCGCAGCTTGAAGAAGGTATTGAGTTGAACTTAGTAGATCTATTAAGTGAACAGAATTTTACCCAGCCTCCGGCAAGATTCACAGAAGCAAGTCTTGTAAAAGATCTGGAAGAAAAAGATATTGGCAGGCCAAGTACGTATGCACCAATTATTGGGACACTTTTGGAAAGAAGATATATTGTAAGAGAAAAAAAATCTCTTATACCAACGGATTTAGGCTTTGTTGTAACAGAATTGCTTGAAAAATACTTCAAAGAAATTGTTGATGCAGATTTTACTGCAAATCTTGAAGACAGGCTGGATGATATTGAAATAAAAAATATAGACTGGAAAGAAATTGTCCGTGATTTTCATGTTATATTAAAGGAAGAACTGGTTATTGCAGATGCAGAAATAGAGAAACTGGTTATTGAAGATGAACTTACAGGTGAAATGTGCGAAAAATGTGGCAAACCTATGGCTAAAAAGCAGGGCAGGTTTGGCGATTTCATTGCTTGTACAGGTTACCCGGAATGTAAGAATACAAAACAAATTGTTACTAAAGTAGATGCAAAATGCCCGAAATGCGGAAATGACATTATTGTAAGAAGGGGAAAATCAGGTAGAGTTTTCTACGGGTGCAACGGCTATCCTGATTGCGACCAGGTTTTTTGGAGTAAACCGACCGATAGGAAATGTCCAAACTGCAATTCGATTATTGTAGAAAAAAAGACAAAGAATACAAGTTATGCGTGTTCAAACAGCGAATGTGGGTATAAGGAATAGTCTGATGTAAAAACAAAAGAGATAATTAACAAAGAGATTAATAGGAGGATCTGTAAATGATTGAATTTCATGC
>JAENWI010000322.1 GCA_016650115.1 Peptostreptococcaceae bacterium
GGTGTCGATAAACGAATAGATATTTTTGCGACGCTTATTACTTATAAAGCGACTGTTGATGAGCTGTTTCATATTGATTTGGCCTATGCTCCTCCATTCTCAACTACGAAGGATCCTGTTCATTACACCGGTATGATTCTGGATAATGCCATCAGCCACGGAAGAAAACTGATTACTGCAGAGGAACTTAGGAATTCTGCGGCGGAAAAACAAATTATTGATGCCAGGAGTGCGGATGATTATTTGAAAAAGGGATATGTTGATGATGCCATCCAATTATCGCATGAAGAGATTAGAGAGAAAATAGAAATGCTAGACCCTGAAAAAATGACTGTAGCCTATTGTAATAAGGGGATCACAGGTAATGCCGCCCAAAATATTCTATTAGCCCGCGGGTTTAAAAACGTTTATAATCTGTCAGGGGGACATAAGTTTTATGTATCAAGTAAGGAAAAAACAAAATGAATTGGAAGTTAGATATCAATCAGTTAGCAGAAGATCTTCCAAAACTTCATAGTAATTTATTCCATACCCTTGCTGAGAATGATTTCTATGAGCGAGTGGAAAAACTTAAATTATTGGAAAAGGATCTGAATATATATTCTATGGTGGTTGAGTTATCCAAACTGATTGCATTAGCTGGAGATGCCCATACAGCATTGGAATTGCCTAAAAATAATATGCTGCCCATGGAGTGCTACTGGTTTGAAGAAGGTATTTATATAACCATCACCTCACAGGAGTTTGATGAAGTATTACATCAAAAACTCATTGAAATTGAAGGGGTGGAAATGTCAGAGGTTATAGGAAAAATAATAGAGATAATCTCTCATGAGAATATGCAGTTCGTCAAATCAAGGCTCCCTGAACTGCTGGTTTGCACGGATATTCTATATGGTTTAGGGATTGCCGGCAGCGTGGAAAAAGTCGAATTGAAGACTGAAAGTCTGGATGGTAATCAGAGCCGTATATCTATGCCCACCATTAAATATGTCGATTGGGACAAGATGGTACATAAAGAAGATAAAATTGATGAAGTCAGTGGAAATGAAACTCAAAAACTGCCGCTTTTCCGAAGGAATAGAGAGTTGTATTACTGGGAAGAAGAATTAGAAGAAGGTAGAATTCTTTATGTGAACTATAAGAAATGTAAAGAAATGGAAAACCTTTCAGCAGAAAATTTCATTATGCGGCTGAAAGAAAGACTTGAGATGGACTTGAGGATTGAAAATATAGTGTTGGATTATCGTAATAACAATGGAGGAGATTCGGAATTATTTAAGACGTTTATCGAATGGTTATCTGATTTTCAACCGGCCAGATGTGAAAATTTAAAACAACCTTTCAAAATATTTGTCATCGTTGGAAGAGATACTTTTTCATCAGCGCTTTTAAATGTATATTTATTGAAATTCAAAACAAAAGCGATATTTATTGGAGAAGCAACCGGCGGCAAGCCCAATTGTTATGGAGAGGTGAAATATTTCAGATTAAAAGAATCAGGGCTTTCAGTACGTTATTCCACCAGATATTATTATATAATAGAGGAATACTGGCAGGATTCATTCTATCCTGATATTAATTTTCCTGTAATCTTTAGGGACTATCTAGAGGGTAGAGACCCTTGTGTTGAATGGATAAAAAAGGAGGGCATAAATAATGAACAATAATGCTATTGGCCTGATTGAGATAAAAAAATGCGGATGGGAAGAGGCAAATGTTTTTATTCAAGAGCATCTAAAAGTGTTTACTTATCACATGGACTCATGGCCGGAGGAAAGACTTGTTGAAACGGAAAAATTCATCATTTTATTGAATGATGAAAAAGTTGGATA
>JAENWI010000183.1 GCA_016650115.1 Peptostreptococcaceae bacterium
GCGGCTGTATTACAGATAAACGGAAAAATCGCTTACAGCACGGATTCTTTTGTTGTAACCCCAATAATGTTCAATGGAGGAGACATTGGCAAATTGTGTATTTGCGGAACCGTGAATGACTTGCTGATGATGGGAGCCCAACCTAAATATATTACCTGCGGGTTCATTCTTGAAGAAGGCCTAGAAATTGAAACCTTGGAGAAAATAGTGAAATCTATGGGTGAAATGGCACGGGAAGCGGGTGTTGAAATTGTTGCTGGAGACACAAAGGTTATTGAAGGAAACGGTGGCATTTTCATTAATACTTCAGGAATTGGGCTTATTAAGGACGAAATAAATGTGAGCGCTTCTAGTTGTAATGCCGGGGATGTAATCATTCTTTCCGGGAACTTAGGGGACCACCATGCCTGTATATTAAGTGCCAGGATGAATATGAACAACAGCATTAAGAGTGACAGCGCATGCCTTGCAGATATTACAAATGCATTGTTCGAAGACGGCATCAGAGTAAATACTATGAGGGATGTTACAAGGGGCGGGCTTGGCACTGTGTTAAATGAAATAGCAGAAAAATCCTGCTGTTGCATTGAGATTAATGAGATGAGCCTGCCAATGGATGAGGAAGTAAAAGCCTTCGCTGATATTTTGGGATTGGATCCAATGTATATGGCAAATGAAGGGAAAATGATAGCGATAGTACATGGGGAAGATGCGGAAAAAGCTTTAAAATTAATGAGAGAAACAGTTAATGGCAGTAATGCTGCCATAATTGGTTGTGTTAAAGAGGGACAAAAGGTAAAGATGATTACCAGACTTGGCGGAAGCCGTGTGGTAGATGTTCTTTATGGAGAAGGCTTGCCACGAATTTGTTAAACCAAAGCCCAATATAAGCATCCTATATTGGGCTTCAAGCCCAATGTCGGATGCTTATATTGGGCTTCCTTTTGATTGAAAAATTGAAAATTCAATAATAACTGCCTGTGGATAATTATTTTTTATCCACAGGCAGTTATTTTGCATATTTCTATTTCTTATAGCATTTTGTTACAGTTTACTAAAGTTTGTTATGGATTGTTATAATTGCTTTAATATTCGGTTTTTTGTTTTTTCTTCACCAAGAATCTGCTGAATTTCCCATACATCCGGAGACTGGGAACGACCCATTACAGCAATTCTTATGACTGTACTGACATCCCCGACGTGCCCTTTGTAGAGTTCGGGATTTTTCTTATATTCTTTTGGTTTTGCAGCATATCCAAGGGTTAATCCAAAAGTTCTTATCTTATTAAACCAGGCACTTTGGTCATCGCTGTGATCATAAGATGCAATATAAGCATTCAAAATCAGTTTAGCATCTTCATCGGAAATGTTCTCGGGATTTTTGTCTTCAATTTTAAAGGTATCATCAAAGAAATAACTGATGAATTCAAAAATTTGACTGGCGTAAATCAAGTCTTTTCTAGGGTTATTACCTGAACGGCCAAGATCAAGGATTTTTTCGAAATAATCTTCATTGTTTTCAAATAAAATGTTCGCTTCCGGATGGAATTCAGTTGCCCAATCTTTCAGCCACACATACAGTTCTTTAGCGGGTATTTTAGCAAGAACATCTTTGGAAATATCATTTAATTTATTCAAATCAAACAAAGCGCCGGAATTGCTCATTTTTTCTAAAGTAAAATGAAAGTCTTCCATCGGCAGATCAGGATTTGCGATTCTCCATTCTTCAAAATTAGAATTTAGTATTGTTAATAAATATTCTCTAACCGATCTTGGATGGTATCCCTGATTTTTGTAAAATTCCAAAGAAAGCTCTGGGTCCAGACGTTTTGAAAGTTTTCTTTTATTCCCTTCTTCATCTAATTTCATAAGCTGAGCTGTGTGACAGAAAACCGGCATTTTTAAGTCCAAGACATTAAAAAGTTCTACATGAACCGGTAATGAGGATAGCCATTCGGCGCCTCTTACAACGTGCGTAGTTCTCATAAGATGATCATCAACTACATGAGCAAAATGATAAGTAGGAATCCCTGTAGCTTTTAATATAACAATATCCTGAACGTTTTCAGGCATTACCAGTATGCCACGAATTCCATCTTCAACTGAGATGGTTTTGACCTCATCACCAACAGCGTTTGGATTGCCTTGAGACTTAAGTCTTATTACATATGGCTTGCCTGCATCAATATTTGCTAGAATTTCATCATAAGTCAATTCTCTGTTTTTTGCCCATTCACCATATATGCCAGGATTTTGCTTAGTCTTTTCCTGTTCTTCTCTGATTGATGATATTTCTTCTTCGTTCAGAAAGCATGGGTAAGCTAAACCTCTTTCCACTAATTCTTTGGCAAAGCATTGGTATATGGAACCTCTTTCGCTTTGATAGTAAGGGCCATAATCTCCAACAGAACCGTCAATGGTGACACCCTCATCAAACTTTATTCCGAAAAAATTCAAGGAATTGATAATGACCTCAACGGAACCTTCTACTTGTCTTTTATCATCTGTATCTTCTATTCTCAAAAAGAAAACACCATCACTTTGTGCAGCCAACCGTTCGTCTACAAAAGCCCCGTAAAGATTGCCAAGATGAATGAAGCCGGTAGGGCTAGGCCCCAGCCTGGTTACTTTTGCCCCTTCCTGCAAAATCCTTTTAGGATAAATTGTGTCGTAATCTGATATTTTTTTTGTAATATGCGGGAATAGCAGTTCTGCTGAATTCTTATTATTCATATATTTCCTCCTTACTTAAATTGTTATTATTACAATATTATAGCAAAAAAGAGGCAAACTAACAAGGAGCTGGATGTATACAATATTTGTTATGATCCTGCATTGACTTGAATAAATTGGGTATTATACTAATATAGTAATTAAACAGGCAGAAATGTTTAATTACATAAATTACCAAACAGCAATACCCAATGTAATATTAATAAACAAAACAATAAATTTAACACACAATATAGAAAGAGGGAATTTTAATGAAAGAATATAACGGTTCACATTTAGTTAAATCAGAGGATTTAAACCACCATGGCACATTATTCGCGGGACGGGCAGCAGAATGGTTAGTAGAGGGTGCATTTGTCGCAGCGGCAGCTGAACATGGAAGACCTCAAGATATTCTATGCGTAAACATTCATGGTTTTGTTTTTAAAAAACCTATTGCAAAAGGAACCATATTAACATTGAAATCCAAAGTGGCAAAAGTTGGGAAAACAAGCATTACTGTTTATGTGAAAGCCATTTCGGAAATTGAAAAGACGCAGCACGTAGATGGCTTTATA
>JAENWI010000217.1 GCA_016650115.1 Peptostreptococcaceae bacterium
ATGGATGAATGCTTGCTGTCGTCTCTTGATACTCTGAACCTAAAACCGCCAATGTTTAACTCTGCTGTATTAAACCCGTAGATTTGTTTAAGGTTGTGGATTAAATCACGTAATGCGAAGGTCATGTTTTGACAGGATTCTTTATCTGAAAATCGAGAATCCATATGAAAATGGAAGCCGAGAAGGTTGACGTATTGGGAACAAAGAAGGCTTCTGAAAACAGAAGAAAACAAAGCTGGATTCTGAGGTAATTCAAAATTGCAGTCGCCGTTATCTTTCGTAATAAATTCATGCATAAGGTTGTTTTCTCTTGTGGTGATATGTAAAAGGGCATTCGCTTTTTGTGATTTCTCTTTGCAGACTCCTTCTATCATTCTTAAATCTTCTGGTCCGTAAACAATAATTCTGCCAATTCCATAGCTTACAGCCATTTTAGTGGCTTCCAGAGATATGCCTCCACTGTTGTAAACGATTTGGTCTCTGGGATACCCAGCTTGGATCGCCCGATTAAGTTCCTCCCCAGAAGACACATCAAAGTGAAGTTCTTCTCTTTCTCTATTTTCTTGAATAATATTTCCAATATTTATCATAAAATTCTCCAATTATCTAAATCAAATTTTCCAATTATCTAAATCAAATTCTCCATTCCCCTAAATCAAATTCTCCGATTATCTAAATCAAATCCTTCATGGAATAAAGGCCTTTTTCTTTTTTCACCATGAATTCAGCGGCACGAAGCGCACCATTTGCAAAAATATTTCTGGATAAAGCGGTGTGGGTAATTTCTATTACCTCATCCGGACCTGCAAAAATAATCGTGTGTTCCCCGGGGATTGTTCCTCCCCGAACGGAATGGATTCCTAAATCTGTTATCTTACAATCATCATTGCTGCCGTTTCTGCCATAAATGTATTGTTTTTTAGTCTGGCAGGCATCATTAATTGAATCTGCAAGGAGCAGAGCGGTTCCGCTTGGCGAATCCTTTTTCTTGTTATGATGCTTCTCAATAATTTCAATATTAAAATCATTTTCCAAAAATGGAACCAGCATTTTCATCAGGGAAGCAATGGCATTAATCCCAAGGGACATATTGAAGCTGTTAAAAACAGGAATGCTTTGGGACGCAGACTTAATCGCTTCATGCTCCGAATCTCTAAGAGCAGTCGTTGCAATGACTGCAGGAATGCTTTTTTTGATGCAGAACGCCAGAACACCATTAACAGCGCTATAATGAGAAAAATCTATTAAGACATCTCCAGCAATGTTACAGTCTTCAATTCTGGAAAAAGCTGGATAAGGCTCAGTGCCGTCTGTATTACTGTCTATTCCAGCAGCTAAATTCAGGTTTTCTGACTGGCTTATTAACTGGATAATGGCTTGGCCCATTCGGCCTTTGCAACCATGTAAAATAATGTTTGTCATTTTTGTGCTCCTTTAGTTTGATCTTTTGCTAACAATTGCATTTTTTTGTGATTTGAATTTATCTCAATCCGAAAACAGCCATTTTACAACAATCCGTAGGCAGACATTTCTCTTTGAATCCTATCGCTGACCTGCTGGTTTGGAGGGCAAAGCGGGAGCCTGTACTTAAGCTGGCATTTGCCCATCATGGCTAGTGCAGCTTTAACTGGAATGGGGTTTACATCTGCAAACATTGAATCGATGAGGGCTTTCATATCCAGTTGCAATTTTCTTGCGGTAATAATATCTCCTTCCAGGAAACTTCTTGACATTCGCACAGAGTCCCGAGGAGCCACGTTGGCGATGACGGAGATATAGCCTAACCCACCAAGTGACATCAGCGGAACAACCATGTCGTCATTACCTGAATATATTGCGAAATCATCCGGCACAAGTCTGGCAATTTCAGCCACTTGAGCGATATTCCCGCTGGCTTCCTTTATCCCGACGATTCTTGGGTGCTCCGAAAGCGCAGCAACGGTTGAAGGCTCAATGTTCATACCAGTACGGCCTTGTACGGAATATAAAATGCAAGGAATATTTACTGCATCCGCAGTTGCCATGTAATGCTGAAGCAGGCCTGCTTGGGAGCATTTATTATAATAAGGGGTTACTAGCAGTAATGCGTCAACCCCGGTTTTTTCTATTTTGCGCGCCAGATTTATGCCATGTCTTGTGTCATTGCTGCCGGCACCCCCGATAACCGGGACTCTCCCATTTACCACGTCAACACAAAATTTTATAGTTTCAATATGTTCCTGGTCGTCTAATGTTGAAGCTTCTCCTGTAGTACCGCAAACAACGATTGAATCTATGCCTTCAGCAATCTGCCATTCAACCAAATTTCTGAACCCCTTAAAATCAATGCTTCCGTCCGCTAAAAATGGTGTGATAATTGCAACACCGCATCCTGTAAAAATAGCCATAATCTTTTCCTCCTAGTTTTTTAATTTTAGCAATAAAAAAAGTTGCATCTGCATCGATGCAACAAAAACTAGAAGTTAAGGTTGTCATCGATAGCTCCTCTATTGTATTCACAATAGGAGTACAGAATATTTTTTACTCTGTTCCAGTAACTAACCATGTCTGGTCAGCCCTTCGGCGATTTCTCCTTTCATTAGGATCATAGGCTACCGCCTCCGCTAATTACTCTTATCCACCGCGCCTCTATCAACTTATATTGGCTAGTATAATAAATTTTTTGTGTATTGTCAACAATAAATGAGAAAAAAATTGAGAAAAGTTGTTATTTATAACAAGCCCATTATAAGCAGCCTAGATTGGGCTTGAAGCCCAATCTAGGCTGCTTATAATGGGCTTCCTTTGACAATAAACAGGCAAAAAGCCTGAAATTTCAACAAAAAA
>JAENWI010000250.1 GCA_016650115.1 Peptostreptococcaceae bacterium
AGCCATATATTTTTCGCCTTTGACACGGAAACTTTCTCCTGTTATACTAAGCACATGACAATGATGAACCAGCCGATCAAGGATTGCTGTAGCAGCAAGCTGACCGGTAAATATTTCATCCCATTTTCTCATGGGCAGGTTTGTTGTTATGATGAGAGAGCGTTTTTCATATCTTTGGCGGATAATCTGGAAAAATATGCTCTCTTTTTCTTTGTCCATTTTCAAATACGACAATTCATCTAAAATCAATAAATCTACCTTATCCAGCTTTTTCAACGCTTGTCTCAAAAGCCCTTTTGCGTTGGCATTGGATAGATTTTCCATGAGTTCAAAAGCATTGATAAACAGAACTCGTTTACCCGCTTTACAGGCATTGATCCCAATGGCTGTTGCAAGCATGCTTTTACCAACACCCGGTGGACCGATGATGATAATATTCTCGTTTTGGGACATAAAGGACAGTGTGCCCAATTCCCGGACTTTCTGGTAATTGATGCTTTCATTAAATGCGTACTCGATTTCGTCAATGGTTTTGATGAAATCAAAATTGGCTGTTAATAGCATCCGCTGTGCCAGCCGCTGCCTTTTTCCTTCTTCTTCTGATTGAAGCATCCGGATGAGGAAGTCTTTATAACCAAGCTTTTCATAAATGGCATCATCGATAATCTCGGTATACTTTTCACGTATATCCACCAGCTTAAAGCGTTTGAGCTGTTCTTGTATATAAACGTCATCAGCAGTTAGTGCTGTGTTTCCCATAACTCGGTCACCTCGCTTTCTGTTTCATAATAGGTGCAGTTTCTGGTAAGTCCATGGTCATCATCTTCCGGAGGTGCCACGCAAGTCGTTGCATTAATGACAATATCAACGTATTTTTCCTTCAACAGTCGTTTGATTCCCTTGATGTCCATCCCGCCATGTTCAATGGCATAGGCTAAAATCTTATCCAGGGCTTCCACCGTGTACAGATCTGTCAGTTCCAGTATCCGCCTTGCATGAAAGCTTGGCTGTTGGAATTGAATTCCGGCCGCCTTGAGATACTGCTCTCCATTTTGAAATATTTGGGTAAAAAGGCGTTTTATCTGAGGAATGGATTTATTGACTTTGGTGGTAATTTCAGCATAATGCTCGTCTTTTTTGAATGTATTGTGTCTGCCTTCACCAATTTCACGCGACATGATATAGTGTTTATTTTCATCAAAGATATCGATTCGGAAACCATAAATAATGCGATAGTGTATTAATCTGGTGGCATATTTAACCGGGACACTATACTTGTTCGTTAAGATATGGATGTAACTGTCATTGCTCACCGTACGCTTTAATCGGGGCTTGAGATAGAGACGGTTTTCCGGCAGGGGAAGAAGAGCCTTGATTTCTTCTGTTTCAAAAAACTCCTGGGGAATCCGGCGGGTTGTACCATGAACCTCCTGATTCCATTCATTGATAAAGTCTTTCCCGGCACGATTCAGTGCAGTCATGGTATCAAACGTATTACCTTTGATAAACTGTTCTTCGATATACTGATAGGGTTTTTCTATCTTGCCTTTGGTACGCGGCCACTGGCTGTTACAGGCATTTAATTCAACCCCGAGATGCGCTGCCAGGAGTAATGCCTTTGTATTAAAGTTAACCGGTTCATCAGGATCGGATTTATTGTCAATCACCAAGGCTTTGGGATTATCAATCAATAGTTCAAGCGTAACACCGCCAAGATCCTCATACAACTCCTGAATGGCTTCATAGATGGCGTCACCGTCTGAGGTCAGCGAAAAGCAGATGGCTTTCCTTCGGGATGCGGCCAGGATCATCGTAAAACAATAGACGGTTCTGATTCGGGAGCCAATGGACATATCGTAAGGAGACCAGTCGAATTGAGCCTGATCACCGACGGGTGTCTCAATACGCTCGGTCGCCTTTGGTGATATTTCTGTTTTAATTTCATCGATGACCTTGAGTGTCCGGTAGATGGGATTGATACTTCCTGTATAGCCTAATTTTTTCAGTTCCCTGTAAATCCGGGTGCCATTAAAATCGTCTTCTGTTCGCCATTTGGCAATTTCCTCCATGTAGGGTTCCATCTTCGAGGGATAATCCGCCCTTTTATATTTGGGCTCCTCCTTCAGTTTGAGTAGTTTTTTCACTGTGTTTCGAGACATCTTCAATTGCTTTGCAATTTGAAGAATTGGAACTTTACATTTATGCAATTTCTGTACTGCTGCCCATTCCTGCAAATCTTTCACTCCTCTGACCACCTTTCGTTTAGCTTACGAAAGTATGGTATATGATTTTCTTTCAGTGGTCAATTTTAAACGTAAAAGTTTTTGCATTCGTTATGAGCTTTTCATCTTTGTCTGCCAACTTAATTGTTTGATTTCCTCCTTCAGGTGGTCAGTTTTCCTCGTAAATCAGTGGTCAGTTTTAATTGTAAATCAATA
>JAENWI010000278.1 GCA_016650115.1 Peptostreptococcaceae bacterium
AATCGAGTAGGCAAAGGGGATTTCACCCTAAGCCTCTCACAGAACCGTGCTTGAAAGTCTCCCCTCACACGGCTCTTGTTGTACAAATCTAAGCAATAATGTTGATTTGAGAAAAGTTCCAATGGTAGAACAATGTAGGATATTGTTTCCTTACATTCTCCAACCACTTGTATGCTTTTCTGATACTGGTTTTATATCGCTTGTACCTTTTCCTTGCCCACCAAACCAATCGTTTACTCAACAACATAAAGACTTTTGTAAGTTTATACATTTTAAACTTTCCATAGTAATACACCCACCCTCTAATTATTGGATTAAGATATTGAGCAATTCCTACTATGCTTTTAAAACTTAGTTTACTTACCTTCAGTTCTTCGAGCTTATCAGCGATTCGTTTTCTTGAACTTATACTTATAGCACAATCATATCCTAAAAACAGCTTTTTCTCAGAATAGGCTGTTCTTGGCTGAAAAGAATAACCCAGAAAATCAAATTTGACTATTGGGTACTTTTCTCTTCTTCTGTTGTCTCGGCAGTAGACTATCTTTGTCTTCTTGGGATGTAATTCCAACCCTACCGATTCCATTCTTTGATGTACTAATTGTAGTATTTGTTCTGCGTGTGCTTTTGTATTACAGTGTAGTATCACATCATCGGCATAACGTGTGAAGGCTACTTTTTCATCTGTTTGTTCTAACCATTTATCAAAAGCATAATGCAGGAAAAGGTTAGCCAATAATGGACTGATTACTCCGCCTTGTGGCGTTCCTTTTCCTTGCTTTTGGATTAGTTCTCCAAATGCCGTAATAACGGGTGCTTCTAACCATCGTTTTATGTAGCATTTTACCCAATTTTCGGGTACATGTTTCTCTACTGCAAGCATCAGTTTGCTGTGGTCGATATTGTCGAAAAATCCTTTGATGTCTAAGTCAATAACCCAGTTTTGTTTCCAACAGTTCTCTCGAACCTTTGACAATGCCTGATGGGCATTTCTATTTGGTCGATAACCGTAAGAATTTGGACTGAATACTGCTTCCAATCTTGGTTCAATAAACATTTTTACCACCATTTGTCCAACCCTGTCGCTTATAGTAGGAACACCTAATTTACGGATTGAACCGTCTTTCTTAGGTATTTCTACTTCTTTGACTGGAGGTGGAAAATAACTCCCTGATGCCATTCGATTCCAAAGTTTGTACAGATGTTTACTGCGATTCGTATCAAATTCTTGCATACTTATCCCATCAACTCCCGCACTCCCTTTATTAGAACGCACTTTTTGATAAGCCGCCCAAACCATTTGGCGACTTATCGGTATTGATTTTGTTTCATTCCATAAATTCATCCTCAATATTTATTTGAGTTGGTAAATAAAGTAAAACGGTACAACTTAACCCCTTCGCTCCATTTCCATTACAGAAACTTCATCACTACTACGGGTTAATCTGCCACTACATACACCTTCGGTATTTTGCCTTTAGGTTGTACCTATTGCGCATTTTCCTTAACATTTGTATGCAGCTTCCCAAGTTCCGTAAATAAGCCTAAATAAAGGTCTTGCCATCTGAATGACGCCAGTCTTGCAGAAAATAAATAGGTCATCTCTACAATCGGTATTATAAATAACACTGCTTTTCACTCCGTATCATACTACGTAGCTTTTGACTGGAGGTACGCACTTCTCGACACCTCATCAATGGTTCACTTTCGTTCAACTCCTTTATTCTCACCTGCTAACCTCAAGGGCTAGATTCTCCTAAACGCTCAATACCAAGACTATTAATCAAAGCACCTTTAGGTGGTTTAGAGCCATCGCCTATACAACGACTCTGATGGACCTACCATCATCTTATTTACAGCATTCAACCATTTTATTGCCGTGGTTGATTCTTGGCACACTATGATTTGTGCGACTGAGAAATCGGAGATTTTTCCGCCGTAGCGAATCGTTTGTTGAATGTTTGTCGGTTTGTTATTTAGTTTAAATGTGAGCATAAATTTTATGAGTTGTTGAACTAATCCGCCCAAACAGGCGGAAGCTAAATATTAGTTAAAAATAACATATCTTAGATAGATAATCATAAAATTTAAAAAGATGTTTAAAAAAAATCAATAACAATAATTGAAAAAGCCCAACAAGAGGTTTTA
>JAENWI010000172.1 GCA_016650115.1 Peptostreptococcaceae bacterium
AATTTTGAACATATAAGAAGCGCCCATGCTAAAACTTTCGATATACTCAAGAAATTTTTTGATTCGGGCAGATTGCTGATGATTTTTGGAAATCACAACATGCTTTTCAAACACAAGAAGAATGTCGAAAAATATTTGTATCGTGTTTATGATGAGTATTTAGGAGAAACTATTGACCTTTTCCCAGGGATCGATGTTCATGAAGCCCTGATACTTACCCACCGAAAAACCGGTCAGGAAGTTTTTGTAGTCCATGGACATCAGGGGGACTTATTAAATGACGGCCTTGCATGGGTTTCCTATCTGCTGATACACTTTCTGTGGCGTTTTATGCATTTAGTCGGTGTAAAATATGCAGCAAGTCCTGCAAAAAGCAGGAGGAAACGTCATAAAGTCGAAAAAAACTTTACCAAATGGAATCAAGACCATGATATAATGTTAGTTTGTGGACACACGCACAGACCAAAATTTCCACGAATTGGTGAAGACGCCTATTTTAATTGTGGCTGCTGCATGCATCCACGTGGAATCACCTGTTTAGAGCTAATGTATGGACAGATCATTTTAGTGAACTGGAGTGTTGGTACAAAACGAGACGGGACCATGTATATTAAAAGGACTGCCGTTCAGGGGCCTGATTCCATTGAGGTTTTCCAGAAGCATCCTAAAAACGAGGAGGAATTCGATAATGAATTATAACGAACTGACAAAGCAGATTAAACTGGATAGTTATATGATGTCTTCCCTTCCAATTCAAATAAGGAATGCAGCTCTATCTAATATTATTGAAGCTCTTCTTGCAAAAAAAGATGATATATTCCTTGCGAATAAAGAAGATTTGGAAAGTGCGGAATCAAATAATGAGCCAGCTCCCATTCTCAATCGTTTAATTTTTGATTCACATAAGCTAAAAGGCGTTATTGACGGGATTTCCAGTTTGATATCTTTAAAAGATCCTCTCTTCAATCTGCAGCTTGTCAGAGAATTAGATCAGGGTTTAATTTTAAAAAAAGAAACCTGTCCAATTGGAGTTATTGGGGTCATCTTTGAATCAAGACCAGATGCGCTTGTACAAATTTCAACCCTTTGCATAAAAAGCGGAAATTGTTCCATTCTTAAAGGTGGTAAGGAAGCAGCAAAAACAAATAAGATATTATTTGATGTCATTTATGCAGCAGGAATCGACGCAGGCCTTCCAAAAGGTTTTATGACACTGATAGAAAACAGAGCAGATATTAATGAACTGATTAAGTGCCATGATTCAATAGATTTACTGATTCCAAGAGGATCAAACTCATTTGTGCAATATATAATGTCTAACTCAAAGATTCCGGTTATGGGCCATGCTGATGGCGTCTGTCATATATATGTTGACCAGTCCGCCGATTTAGACAAAGCTTTGCCTGTCATTATGGATTCAAAGGCACAGTATGTTACTGCTTGCAATACCCTTGAAACATTACTGGTGCATAAAGATATAGCGGCTGAACTTTTGCCGGCTTTACAGAACAGCAGTTATGCAGGAAACGTTGAACTTCGAGGCTGCCCTAAAACACTAAAAACCATAGATTGCATACCGGCAACTGAAGAGGATTTCAAAACTGAATATTTGGATTTTATACTTTCCATAAAAATTGTAGAGAATTTAGATGAAGCTATAAACCATATCAATAAATATGGTTCACATCACACAGATTGTATTGTTACCGAAATAACTGGGGATGCCACTAAGTTTATGGCCTTAGTTGATTCAGCAAATGTATACCAGAACTGCTCCACCAGATTTGCAGATGGTTATAGATATGGCTTTGGTGCCGAAGTTGGAATCAGTACCGGCAAGCTTCATGCCAGAGGGCCGGTTGGCCTTGATGGTTTAGTAACTTATAAATATAAGCTTTTTGGCAACGGCCACATTGTAGCCGACTATGTTGAAGGGCGGAAAAACTTTAATTTTGTAGACAAGTAAGGAGAAATAATGGTAAATGTAAATAACTTAAGTATTAACTTCGGTGGAACAAACCTTTTTAAAGATGTAAATTTAAAATTTGTTCCAGGGAATTGCTATGGCATTATAGGTGCCAATGGGGCAGGTAAATCGACCTTCCTAAGAATACTATCAGGAGATTTAGACCCCTCCACCGGTGATATCTCAATCGGTAAAAATATGAGAATGTCAGTACTAAAACAAGATCACTATGCCTTTGATGAATTCACAGTAATTAATGCGATAATACAAGGGAATAAAACCCTTTATGACATAATGATTGAAAAAGATGTATTGTATGCAAAAGAAGATTTCAGTAATGAAGATGGCATCAGAGCTTCTGTCCTGGAAGGAGAATTTGCAGAGCTTGGGGGCTGGGAGGCCGAATCTGATGCCAGCAGGCTTCTGCAAGGCTTAGGTTTAAGCCAGGATATTTTATCCGTTGAAATGGCTTCACTAACTGAAAAGGAAAAAGTTAAAGTCCTGCTTGCTCAAGCACTCTTTGGGAAACCGGAAATAATTTTGCTGGATGAACCTACGAATGGACTTGATATTTTAGCCATTAACTGGCTTGAAGACTTCTTGCTGGAATATGAAGGAACAATGATTGTTGTTTCCCATGACAGACATTTTTTAAATACTGTATGTACCAGCATCGTAGATGTAGATTTCGGCAAAATTAAAATGTATGTTGGTAATTATGAATTTTGGTACGAGTCCAGTCAGCTTATTCAAAGGATGTTGAAAGATCAGAACAAAAAAACAGAAGATAGAGTAAAAGAGCTTCAAAGCTTTATACAAAGGTTTTCAGCGAATAAAAGTAAATCTAAACAGGCAACTTCAAGAAAAAAATTACTCGATAAAATTAATATAGATGAAATGCCTTCATCTTCAAGAAGATACCCTTTTGTGGGATTTAAGGCGGACAGAGAAGTTGGTAAAGAAATCCTGACCATTGAAAATCTAAGCAAAACCATTGACGGTGTCAAAGTTCTGGATAATATTAATTTAAGAATCAATAAAGATGATAAGATAGCCTTTGTTGGAGAAAATGAAATTGCCAACACTACCTTATTTAAAATACTGATGGAAGAAATTGAACCCGACGAAGGTACTTTTAAATGGGGAATCAGTACTTCCAGGTCCTACTTCCCTCGGGAAAATGCTCAGTTTTTTGATAATTGCGATTTAGATCTGGTTAAATGGCTGAGCCAGTTTACTGAGGAAACCACCGAAACTTTCATGAGAGGTTTTCTTGGGAAAATGCTCTTCTCAGGAGATGATGTTTTCAAAGAGGTTAAAGTTCTTTCAGGAGGAGAAAGAGTACGTTGTATGCTTTCAAGAATGATGCTTTTTGGATCAAATGTGTTACTATTGGATCAGCCGACAAATCATTTGGATTTAGAGTCAATAACTGCATTGAATAATGGTTTAATTGATTTTAAAGGTATTCTTCTATTTGCATCTCATGACCATGAATTCATTCAAACTACGGCAAACAGAATTATAGAAATTTATTA
>JAENWI010000064.1 GCA_016650115.1 Peptostreptococcaceae bacterium
GAATATAACGATACATCCGGTTCATATTAACCATAAGTTCAGACCTGTCGCAGCAGAAGAAGATCAGGCGTATGTGGAAAATTTTTGTAAGAAACATGGGCTGGAATGTTCAACTTTTATTTATGACTGCAATTCAATCGCAAAGGAACAAGGAATCAGCGGAGAAGAAGCCGGAAGGAACGCCAGGTATGAAGCTTTCTATAAAACAGGAATACGAGTTATGGAAGAAAACGAGATTGGCCCAGAACAGGTTAAGATAGCAGTGGCCCAAAATTCAAATGATCAGGCAGAAACACTTCTGATGAGAATATTACGCGGAACAGGACCAGATGGATTGGCAGGCATTGAATATAAAAGAGAAGGAACCGGCGGATTAGAAATAATCAGGCCGTTACTGGATGCAAAAAGAAAAGATATTGAGAATTACTGCAGGGAAAATAACTTGCAACCCAGGTTCGATCACACAAATGAGCAGCCTGTTTATACAAGAAATAAAATCAGATTGCAGCTTATTCCTTTCATCGAGAAAAGTTTTAATCCGAATATTACAGAAACCTTAAACAGACTTTCCATTATTGCAAAAGAAGATAAGGATTTTATGGAATCTATTGTCAATGACTTGCTGAAAAATGATGTGGGGCTGGGAAAAATAAGGGAACAGCATCCCGCAATCCGTAAAAGAATCATTATAAAAAAGCTTGAGGAAATAGGGTTAGAACAAGGAATAACACGGGCGCACGTGGAAGCAACTGATAAACTTATAATCAAAGGAGAAACAGGATCCGCTGTTCATTTACCAAAAGGTTATAGGGTGCTGATAGATTATGGGGAAGTTCGTTTTATTAAAGAAGATTTGTATAAAAAAACAGATGGAGACTTAAACCGAGAAGAAGTGGGAATCAATCAAACCAAAATTGAAGCGAATCAAGCTAAATCAGACAAAAACAGGTTTAACGGGTTAATTCTCAGAACCAGACAGTCTGGGGACTACATTGTTTTAAAAGGAGTCGGGGGACGAAAGAAAATTCAGGATGCATTTGTCGATATGAAAATAAAAAAAGAGTTTAGAGATAAGATACCAATGCTCTGCAGGGACAATGAGGTGATGTGGATTTTAGGCGATGATATAACTGGTCTGGAAACTGGCATTAAAAAGGGCAGAACGAGTGAACATTACAAATTAGAGGAAGAGACTAGGAAAAGAATTTTTGTTGAATTTAATAAAGAAATATGATAAAATAATTAGGTTACAACAAAAATAGAATGAGCTAACATTGCATATACAAGGGGGAAAAACAAATTGAAGAAATTCACAAAAAATATGGGGATATATTTAATGATATTCATCATGGTTCTGGCCATGGCTTGGTTTTATCAGGGAACACCGAAAGAGACTGTGACAGAAATCACTTTTTCACAATTCGTGGGAAAGCTGCAAAATGAGCAGGTGAAAAACCTGAATGTGACGGACAGAACGATTAATGCGACTTTAAAATCTGGTGAAAAAATTATCACCTATGCGCGTTCCGATAGTCAGGTTGGGATGCTTGATGAAACTTATATTTTCCCACAAATGAAGGAAGGCAAAGTAACTTACAGCAGTGACGAACCAAAAATAACACCTTGGTATATATCCATGCTGCCAACTATTATTATGATACTGGCACTTGTTTTTTTCTGGTTTATCATTATGAATCAGGGCGGTGCCGGTGGTGGTGGAAAAGTCATGCAATTTGGCAAGAGTAAGGCTAAATTACATAATAAAGAGGGATTGAAAAAAGTGAACTTTGATGATGTAGCGGGCCTTGATGAAGAAAAAGAAGAACTTCAGGAGGTCGTTGATTTCTTGAAGAATCCGCGAAAATATAAGGAACTGGGTGCTCGAATACCAAAGGGTATTCTTTTGGTGGGTGCCCCTGGAACCGGTAAGACATATATTTCTAAAGCGACGGCAGGAGAAGCAGGTGTGCCATTTTTCAGTATAAGCGGTTCTGAATTTGTGGAAATGTTTGTAGGAGTCGGTGCTTCCCGTGTAAGAGATTTATTTGAACAGGCAAAAAAAAGTGCGCCTTGTATCATATTTATTGATGAAATTGATGCTGTTGGCAGAAAAAGAGGGGCAGGATTTGGTGGAGGCCATGACGAAAGAGAGCAAACACTAAATCAACTGCTGGTTGAAATGGATGGGTTTGGAGAAAATGCAGGAATTATTATTCTTGCTGCAACAAACAGACCGGATATACTTGACCCGGCATTATTGAGACCTGGCAGATTTGACAGACAAGTTGTAATTGGAATTCCTGATATTAAGGGAAGAGAAGCTATATTTAGAGTACATTCAAAGGATAAACCTCTTGACCCAGAAGTCCAGCCAAAACTACTGGCGAGAAGAACGCCAGGATTTACGCCTGCAGATATAGAAAATCTTTTAAATGAAGCAGCATTGCTGGCGGCAAGACGTAATGGAAGAAAAATTAGGATGAATGAAATTGAAGAAGCTATCACTAAAGTAATTGCAGGACCAGCGAAGAAAAGTAAGGTTATCAGTGAAGTTGAAAGAAAACTTACAGCTTATCATGAAGCTGGACATGCAGTAGTAGCTAGAATGATGCCAAATACAGATCCTGTTCACCAGATCACCATTATACCAAGAGGCAGAGCTGGAGGATTTACTATGATTCTTCCGACAGAAGAAAGGTATTACGCTACAAAGACTTCCATGTCCGAACAAATTGTTCACCTTCTAGGTGGTCGTGTTGCAGAAAAATTAACCTTGAATGATATAAGTACCGGAGCTAGCAACGATATTGCACGTGCCACAGAAATTGCAAGAGCTATGGTCACAAAGTACGGTTTC
This sequence comes from Peptostreptococcaceae bacterium, assembly GCA_016650115.1. GTDB lineage: Bacteria > Bacillota > Clostridia > Peptostreptococcales > Anaerovoracaceae > JAENWH01. Next base: position 2,858 of record JAENWI010000064.1, read on the forward strand.
AGCGATAAAATCGGCCCTGTAAATTACAGCTCTGAGGAAGAAGTGTTCCTGGGGAAAGATTTCTCAACTAAAAAGAATTTTTCGGAAGAAATGGCTTCGGAAATAGATGAAGAAATAAGAAATATGATTCAAGAGGCATATGTTCAGGCTGAAAAAATACTGATTGAAAAAGTCGATACACTTCATACTGTTGCAAAGGCACTTCTTGAAATAGAAACACTTGACGGAGAACAGTTTGAGTTGCTGTTTAATGGTCATATGACGGCTGATGAACTGGCGGAAGACGTTAGAATCAAAGAAGAGATTATTAGAAAATCTAATGAAAAAGAGGCAGCTGAAACAGAAGACCTTCTATCTAATGTCGACTATAGAGATTACGAAGATATAGAGGGTGAAGGAAATAAAGAATTAGAAGAAACCTCAGAGGATGAATTGGATGAAGACTTAGAAGGTGAATCGGAAGAAGAGCCAGATGAGGAAGAAGCTGAAAACGATTTTAATAACGAATCAGATGTTGAAGAGGAAACGAAATGAAAATCACTGTAGAGGAATGTTTGAAACTTGAAATCTTAAAAACTGCTAAAGTTGTTGCTGGCAATAAAGCTTTGAGCAACAAGGTAAAAGGCATATCTGTCATTGATGCTTCTGATTTAAGAGATGTCAGCACGTTTCTCGCAAAAAAAGGTGAAATCGCCCTTAGTGGTTTTTTTGGAAGCAAGAACGATGTCAACAGACAGGTTGAACTTGTAAAAACCCTTTCAAAGGCAGGGAATTCAGCTCTTATTCTTTTCTATGTTGGAGAGATGACAACCCCTCTTAGCAGAGAGGTAGTAGACGCCGCAGATCAGGTTGGGCTGCCATTAATTATACTTCCGGAAAACAAAAGCATATCTTATTCTGATATTATCCATGAATTAATGGGGAAAATACTATATGGCGATAATTTTACAAACAGATTAATCACCAATACAATATTTCATTTGCTTAACTTTGAAAAGCACAGCAATTTTCAGGCCGCAGCGAGAGAAGCAGCAATTAACAACGATTTCCAGCTGATTATTCTCAGCAGTGACTTCAACCCGATTCTTTCAGTCGAAACAAGGCATAAGGCAACAATTGCCGATGCTATAAGACTTGGCAGAGAAAGAGATGTTGAAAAATCAGCGGTTTATACAATGATTGATGTAAATGGTGTATTGACATACTGGGGACCTGTGATGATAAACGGAGAAAAACATTTCATGTTTATCGTCGACAATGAAGACTCCTATTCGGCTGGAGAAATTACAAAACTGGCGGAAATCATTGAACTAGCAATGGGTATGTGGAAATATACACCTGAGAGGGATGCAAAATCCGAGTTTATTAAAGCTCTTCGTAGAGGGAATAAAAGCCTCGCGTATACTCTAAAAGAAGAAGCTGGAATTAACGGAAATGAAATTCTGAGTATTTTTTATGCTAAAGGTATAGAAAAAACCAAAGGGTTTAAATATATTCCTGATTTCGAAAAAAATACAGAGCTTCATGTAATGAAAATCACTGAGGGTGAAGACACTTATGGAATGATTTTCAACAAGCAAGGTATACTGGATGAAAACCAATCTGCAGACAGAAGCTTATGCGTAGAACTTTATAACAGATTAAAAGAAGAAAAAACAGTCAGAATTTTTCACGTAACAGGGATAGACGGCATCGAAGGCGCAGCTGACGCCTATAGATTAATCAGTGAAGCATGGACTTTTGTGCAGAAGGTTTTCCCATATAAGAGAGTATTTACGAAATATGAGCTGACATTGGTGAGCAATTGCATAAGCATCCAATTGCAGGGCGGGTTTGTTAAAAAAAATTACATTGATCTTTTGGAACCTTTTAAGGAGCCCAAGGAGAGCAAGGGAAAGCAGCTGCTGGAAACGCTGGAGACTTTTGTACTGGATGCAGGGATGAATAGCGCGAAAACCTCAGAAATAATGGGAATCCACACGAATACGGTTCAATATAGATTAAAGAAGATTAATGAAGTTCTGGATGTTGAGATTACTGGGAATCGTGTAATACCTGGTCTTACAATAGCTTTGGCATTGAAAAGGCTGGAAACATTCGTACATTAACAATGGGCTGAGATGAATAATGTATACAATGAGATATGTTATTGCATATAACCAGTATTTAAGATATAGTAATTTTGTATTGATATGTGTATTTAAGGACATAGGATCAAAATACAACTTAATAACACTTAAGGAGGAAATATATATGAACAAGCTAGAAAAACTTCGCAAGCTAAAGGCTGCGATAGCACTTGGCGGCGGGCAGAAAAGAATAGATGCTCAGCATGCAGGTGGAAAACTGACAGCTAGAGAAAGGCTGAATATTTTATTTGATGAAGGAAGCTTTATTGAGTTGGATGTATTTGTGTCACACAGGTCTGTTAACTTTGACATGTCAACCAAGGATGCACCAGGGGATGGTGTTGTAACTGGCTATGGTATGGTTGACGGAAGACTGGTATTTGCCTATGCCCAAGATTTTACTGTATTAGGCGGATCTTTGGGAGAATATCATGCTGAGAAAATAGTAAAAGCACAAAAGATGGCACTTAAAATGGGAGCACCAATCGTTGGCTTGAATGACTCTGGCGGAGCCAGAATTCAGGAAGGTGTCAATGCACTTTCAGGTTATGGGAAAATTTTCTATAACAACACGATTTCTTCAGGAGTTATTCCTCAGATTTCAGTCATTATGGGACCTTGTGCAGGTGGAGCAGTTTATTCACCGGCAATTACAGACTTTGTATTTATGGTTGATAAAACCAGCCAGATGTTTATCACAGGTCCACAGGTAATAAAAGCAGTAACCGGTGAAGATGTTTCAGCTGAAACTCTTGGAGGCGCAATGACTCATAATGCCACCAGCGGTGTTGCACATTTCATTGGCAAAGATGATACAGATACTTTAATAAAGGTTAGAGATTTACTTAGTTATCTGCCTTCAAATAATTTGGAAACCGCACCGATTTATGTTACAAATGATGATCCAAACAGAATGATTCCAGAATTTGAAGATATCATTCCAGAAAATCCAAATAAGGCATATGATATGTATAAAGTGATTAAAGGCCTGGCAGATGATGGCGTTCTTTATGACGTAATGCCTCATTACGCAAAGAACATGATCACATGCTACATCAGATTAGATGGTCAGACAGTAGGCGTTATTGCAAATCAACCTAAGTTTTTTGCGGGATGTCTTGATATAAATGCTTCCGATAAGGCAGCAAGATTTATTAGAAGGTGTGATGCTTTCAATACACCGGTACTTACGATTGAGGATGTGCCTGGATTCCTTCCAGGAACAGCCCAGGAATTTGGCGGAATCATCAGACATGGCGCAAAAATGCTTTACGCTTATTGTGAAGCAACAGTGCCAAAAATTACATTAATCTTAAGAAAAGCATATGGCGGAGCTTACATTGGAATGTGCAATAAAGAATTGGGCGCAGATTTAGTGCTTGCATGGCCTAGTGCAGAAATTGCAGTAATGGGAGCATCCGGTGCAGCAAATATTGTATTCAAAAACGATATTAGCAAAGCAAAGGATCCTGTTGCAAAGAGAGATGAAAAAATTGCCGAATATGAAGAAAAATTCAATAATCCATACAGGGCAGCCGAAATGGGTTATGTAGAAGATATCATTGAACCTGCTACTACAAGACAGAGAATCATTAGTGGCTTTGATATGCTGAGTTCAAAGAGAGAATCTTTGCCGGCAAAGAAACATGGGAATATTCCGCTATAGGAGGTGGGTTAAATGAACGATTTAAGTATAATGCAAAAATTTGCTGATCCTGCACTGTTTGACACGCTTAGTTTCAGTGAAAAATCGATTGGGGCACTTATAACAACATTAATGGGTATGGGTATTACATTTTCAGTTCTTATATTATTATGGGGGCTTATTGTTTTGATGGCGAAACTTACCGCTGAAAAGCCAAAACCGCCAAAAGTCAATCAGGAAGAAGGCCCTGCTAAAACAGCAACTGCAACAAATGCAGCAGCTGCAACAATAACAAATGCTTCAAGTACTCTAGGGATTTCACCTGAGTTGATTGCCGTGATATCGGCAGCTATTGAATCATTTGAAGGCAAAACTGCAAATGCGGGTAACTTGATTATCCGGAAAATAAGCAGAGCCACAGGCCAGGCAACATCATGGGGAAACGCAGGGAATTCTGAAGCTATTGCCAGCAGAAAATTTTAACGATTAATAATCTAAAATAATCTAATAAAGGAGATAAATGATGAAAAAATATAATATTTCGGTAAATGGAACGACATATGCAGTAGAAGTAGAAGAGGCGGGGGGCGTAGCCGCACCAGTAGCGGCAGTGGCACCAGTAGCCGCAGCAACACCAGCCGCAGCA
>JAENWI010000205.1 GCA_016650115.1 Peptostreptococcaceae bacterium
AAATTTATTCTGGCAAAATAAAATTTATTCTGGCAAAATAAAATTTGTCCTATAAATTAATTATTTGAACAAGCTGTGCCCTGCTCTGTTTGGTTTGCGGTTTGTCAAACTGACTCAGAGCAGGGCATCATTTGTTTGAAATAGGGTTTATTTTATAAACAGGGAAATATTGTGGGAGGTAAAAGATGGAAATACAAGTCGGCAGGTATAGGCATTACAAGGGTAAGGAATACCAGGTCATTGGAATGGCAAGAAACAGCGAAACTTTGGAAGAAATGGTTGTCTATAAACAGCTTTATGGCGATTTGGGATTGTGGGTAAGGCCGGCAACCATGTGGAATGAAACTGTCATAGTAGATGGAGAAGAATATAAAAGATTTGAATTGATCATTAACAGGGGGTAAATTTGTATACAATTAAATATTTAGGTGAGCCGGTGCTTCTTAGGAAATTGATTGATATCGATGGATTATCTGAGGCTGAAATACTTGGCCCGGAAATGCTGGAAAAAATAAAGAAATTTTATACGAAAAGCAGTAAAAAAATTACAAAAGAACGGTCTGATTATTATCAGGCAACCCTGAAGACGAAACCGAAATCCATTGAAATTGTTAAAGTGGGAGGGCGTTGGGGCAGCTGTACTTCTGAAAAACACATTACCTATAATTTTATGATTGCTTCATTACCTATAGAACTTATAGATTACATAGTTGTTCATGAGCTGTGCCATCTATATCATATGAATCATGACCGATCATTTTGGCGGAAAGTTGGAAGCATTATTCCTGATTACAAGAAAAAACAGGACGCGTTGCATAAAATAGGAGGAGAAGAATGAAAACAGCATTCATGATGAATGGGACCACCTATATAGAAGAATCAGGGTTGACTATCCTGGAGGCGGCAATCAGAAATGAGATTGAAATCCCAAATCTTTGCTATGATGAAAATATTGAAGCCCATGGAGATTGTGGCATATGTATGGTTGAACTGAAAGGTTCAAACGAGTTGGTGAAGGCCTGCGCAACAGTAATAAGAGCCGGGATGGACATCTCAACGGAATCAGCTAGAATTTCGGAATATAGGGTGTCAAAATTAGAGGGAATGCTGACAAATCACGGTGGAGACTGTCGTCCGCCCTGCATGCTTGCATGTCCGGCGGAAACCGATTGCCAGGGTTACGTCACATTGATTGCAAAGGGAGAATATGAAGCTGCTTTAGAGCTTATTATGGATAAGATTCCGATGCCGGGTTCAATTGGCAGAGTATGTCCCCATCCTTGTGAAGACAAGTGCAGACGTGGACAAAAGGACGAGCCGGTTTCAATCCTGTGGCTGAAAAGATTTGCAGCCGACCATGCAATGAAAGATAAACTAGAAACCAGTCCGACCTCAAAATGGTTTGATTCAGACTGGGTTAAAAAAATCGGAAATCAGATTGAAACAGGACCTGATGGGGTTGGTGATCGTGGGGTTGGCCATCATGGACGTGTTGCTATCATCGGCGGTGGGCCAATGGGTATTTCCACGGCCTTTTTCCTGGCAAGAAAGGGATATAATGTTACAATTTATGATGAAATGCCAAAACTGGGAGGAATGCTTCGTTATGGGATCCCAGAATATAGGCTTCCCAATGAGATTATAGACCAGGAAATAGAACTGATTGAGTATTTAGGTGTAAAAATAATAACTAACACAAAGATTGGGATTGATATACCATTTGAGAAGATAAGGAACGATAACGATGCTGTTCTGATTGGTATTGGCGCATGGGTTTCCACGGGCATTGGTTGCAAAGGAGAGGACCTCAAGGGTGTGCTCGGCGGCATACAGTTCCTTGAACGGGTGGCAAAAAAGGAGCATGTCCACATAGGGAAAAGAGTTGCGATTGTAGGCGGTGGTAATACAGCCATGGATGCCTGCAGAACAGCCATAAGGCTTGGCGCGACAGAAGTTTACAATATATACAGAAGAACAAAGGATGAAATGCCAGCTGATGGAATTGAAATTATTGAGGCAGAAGAGGAAGGAATCATCTTCAAAAACCTTAGAAATCCCATTGAGGTTATTTCGGCTGAAACCAATTCGGCTGCAACTCATTCGATTGAAACCAATCTGACTGAAGCTAATCCGAAGGAAGCGAATTTGATGGAATCAAATTCGGAAGAAAATGCCGGAACCTTGAAAATAATTCTTCAGGTAATGGCTCTTGGAGAGCCGGATGAAACCGACAGAAGAAGCCCCATAGCCGTGGAAGGAAAATTGGAAGAGCTGGAAATCGATACCCTGATTCTTGCAGTTGGACAGGCAGTGGAGCAATTGGATCTGGGCGGCGTTGAGAGGACCAGAAAAGGCGGAATAGCCTACGACAAGAATACGTATATGACCAGTGTTTCGGGTGTTTTTGCAGGCGGAGACTGTGGTAATGACAAGATTTCCATAGCAGTTGAAGCTATAGCCGATGCGGGAAAGGCTGCAACCTGCATTGATTTGTATTTGCAGGGCAAAGAGGTTAAATTGGAAAAGCCGACCTTGGTTCAGTTCAACAGACTTACGATGGAAACCTTCGACGACAGAGAATGGATGTGCAGGCCTAAGATGGACCAGCTTCCTCCTGAGGGAAGAAAAAATAATTTTGAAGAAATCATCCTTGGACATACAGAAGAAGCTGCAAAGCAGGAAGCGTCAAGATGTCTTGAATGCGGATGCCATGATTATTATGAATGCAGACTGATTGATTATGCCCATAAATTTGGTGTATCAAGAGAGTCACTTTGCGGGCCTGTAGAAATATTGAAAATAGATGAAGAACACGACTTTATACGCCGGGACCCGAACAAATGCATTCAGTGCGGAAAATGCGTCCGGGTGTGCCAGGAACGTATGCAGATTGGGGCTCAGGGCGATATTCCTGAGGAGAAC
>JAENWI010000292.1 GCA_016650115.1 Peptostreptococcaceae bacterium
AGAAGCTAGTATTGCCAAGGACTAGGGGACGAAAGTGCGCCACCAGGCCCTAGCTGAGAAAGGAAAAACAGATGAAAAGAGCGGATGATTTTGCGGAACGCAGAAAAAGCATTGCAAATCTTTCAGACAAGGAACTTTATGATAGGTTTTGGGAAGTGACGGGCGAAGTCGTATCCCCATTGATGGAATTAGGGAATAAAAATACAAGTCCTTCAATTGAGAGATCAGTTCTTCTTAGGATGGGGATCTCATCTCTGGATACAAAACCGATTGTCCAAGGCTGCATAGATAGAGGACTTATGCCAAAAGGAGCTGGACACGTTTTGTACAAGCTTGCCAACTCAAAAAACATTTCCATTAAGGAAGCAGGCACGTTGCTTGCCGAAGGAAAATGCTGGGATGAAGCAGTAGCATTATTCAAGGGAGGTAAGTAAAATGACGGATATTAAATTAAAACATAATGAAAAACTTGATGTTGAAAATATTCTGAAAGATCTCGATAAGTACAGACCTAAAAGAAGAGGCTGGACATGGAGAACACCTGAACCAGGACTGAAGATGGGTCCATTCCAGTATAGAGACGCAACTACTCCGCTAAAAAACAGTGTTGGATTGCCTTCCTCTAAATATTTTGATTTTATAGACCCCCAAGGGCAGGCGGTTATTACAACTGAAATAGCTTCGGGAAGATTTGAAGATGACATCAGAAGAATGAGAATGGCAGCCTGGCACGGTGCAGATCACCTTATGGTTATCAGAACCGCGGGACAGTCTCATATGGATGGTCTTATAGAAGGTACTCCTCAGGGCATTGGTGGAGTTGCCATTACCAGAAAACAGGTCAGAGCACAAAGAAAAGCACTTGATTTAATCGAAGAAGAGGTAGGAAGACCAATTAACTACCATTCCTATGTATCTGGTGTAGCAGGTGCAGAAATAGCCGTAATGTTTGCTGAAGAAGGTATTAACGGCGCGCATCAGGATCCTCAATACAATGTACTGTATAGAAACATCAACGGTGTAAGATCATTTGTTGATGCCTGCGAATCAAAGAAAATTCTGGCATGGGCAGAAATTGCGCAAATAGATGGAGCACATAATGCAAATGCAACAGCTAGAGAAGCCTGGAAGGTAATGCCGGAACTTATTGTTCAGCATGCAATCAACTCTCTGTTCTCAGAAATGGTTGGAATCAAGCCAGGCAACATTTGTTTGTCAACAGTTCCTCCAACGGCGCCACCCGCACCTTGCGTGTTTATGGATCTTCCATATGCGGTTGCGCTGAGAGAAATTTGTGACAAATACAGAATGAGAGCACAGATGAATACGAAATATATGGATTCATCAGCAAGAGAAGCTACTGTCACTCACGTATTGAACATGCTTGTCTCAAAATTAACCAGTGCAGATATTCAGTCGACGATTACGCCGGATGAAGGAAGAAATGTTCCATGGCACATCTATAACATGGAAGCCTGTGACACAGCGAAACAAACGATGATGGGTCTTGATGGACTAATGGATATGATTGAGCTTAAAACGGACGGACCATTAAGAGAAAAAGCCAGAGAAATAAAGGAAAGAGCTTGCCTGTTTATGGAAGAAATCGTAGAAGTCGGAGGATATTTCAATGCTGTTGAACAAGGTTTTTTTGTTGATTCGGCAGAGTACCCAGAGCGAAATGGTGACGGAATTGCAAGAAAAATTGACGGTGGTGTTGCTTATGGATACATTTACGAAAGAGATGAGGATTACATGGCGCCAGTAACGGCTCATTTTGGCTACAATAATGTTACTCAATATGGCGGAGACCCCAAGAACCCATCCGAATTGATTGACGGATGTACTTTTGAGAAACCGGAGAAAATAGTTTATATCGATGAACTGGATGATGTGGATAATGTAAATGTAAGAATGGCTGAAAACCAGAAATACAGATTGTCAGACATTGTTAAACCAGAAATGGAATGGCTGGCTGATGGAACAATCATGCTGAATATGTTTATTCCGGCAAATAGAAGAACAG
>JAENWI010000527.1 GCA_016650115.1 Peptostreptococcaceae bacterium
CAACTTGTAATATGCATCATTAAGAAGTATTGCAGACAAACTAGCAATTTCATCACCTAAATGAATAGGTGTTAGAAACTGTTCAAAGTTAAATTGCATATTCTCAGGTTTATGACTAAACAATTCTATCATGGTTGGAAAACCAAATTTGCTTGGGTTCACAAAACGATAAAATTGATGTTTTCCTGTACTCTTTTGTCGATATTCATAACCACCGTCTCGAATAAATTCCCAAAATTTTAATCCAAAAGATTCATCTAATGCCTCAATAATCAGAACCATATCTAAATCTTTTGCAGCTCTAAAAGTGGATCCAATCTCCTCAAGTAATATGTCGCACGCCGTGCCGCCAATAAAGACATATTGTCCAATATAATCACTAAAATACTCTTTGAACTTTTCTATCCCGTATACCATGATTCCCCTTTCAATCTTTCCTCCAGGGCTTGTTCGACTCTCTCATCATTCAGCTCTTTTAAAGACAATGCTAAAGATACTATATCCACCTTTCCTTGATTACTCAACAATGTTGGATTGTACCTCCACACTTCAACTTCTGTTAGTTTTTCGTCTGCAATCCTATCTTTGTCTTTTATAATGTAATGCTCATTTTTTTTAAATCCTTCTTTATCAATGGCTACGACAGAATTTTTTGGGGGATTCATCATTGAAATCAGTGAAAGTGCCTCAAGCCCTGCTGTTGGGGCCTCCATCATTTTTTGACTGGTATATACAGTCTGCATCACTGGATTTCTTAGATACTTACTCCCTTTACTATAAAAAAGAGGATCATCGATTTTTTTATACATCTTGCTTCTTCCAGTTTTACCACCAATTTCAAAAGTTAGAAGCCCTGTATCATATAAGTCATTTAAGATCCGAGAAGCTGTCATCATTGATGTATTTAATGCAGTAGCCAATTCTACGGCACTTATATATATAATTTCATTGTATAGCAGATATAAAAAAGCCAGTTGCGTCGAAGAAGAAAAGGTTGTAACTTTTTTCACCTGATTCTCCTTCATATTTTTTAAATCCAAACCCAAA
>JAENWI010000143.1 GCA_016650115.1 Peptostreptococcaceae bacterium
CAGGTAAACTATTCTGCATCAAAAGCTGGAATTATAGGACTGACTATGTCAGCAGCAAAAGAACTTGGCCGAAGAAATATTAGAGTTAATGCAATTGCTCCAGGATTTATTGATACAGAAATGACGAAGGTTCTGACAGAGGAACAAAAGAGCAAAATGCTTGAGGCCATCAGTCTGGGGAGACTTGGAAAGCCGGAAGACATTGCAAAGACTGCAGTGTTTCTGGCATCAGATGGCGGTGAATACATTACAGGGCAGGTAATAACTGTAGATGGCGGAATGAGTATTTAAAGTTTGATAAAGGGTGAAAACCAGGACCTGACTGACAAGCGCCATGAAAGTGCGCCACCAGGCCCTAGCTGAGGAGGCAAAAATATGAATAAAAGAGTAGTAATAACAGGCATTGGAGCGGTGACACCACTTGGAAACAATGCAGAGGATTTTTGGACAGGAATAAAAGAGGGCAGGAATGGGATTGACCTAATCACGCACCTTGATACGAGTGTTCAAAAGGCAATTATGGGTGGAGAGGTAAAGGATTTTGCCTATGAAGATTATCGTGAAGGCAGAAGAATGGACAGGTCTTCTCAATTTGGTGTAACTGCAGCAAAAGAGGCAATGACTGACAGTGGACTTGTAAGCGGAGAGAACATCGATCCTTATAGACTTGGAGTAGTTGCAGGTACTGGAATTGGCGGGATTATGACTCTTGAAAGCGAAACGAATAAGGCCTATGAAAAGGGAATGTCAAGGGTTTCGGCGTTGCTGGTGCCTATGGTCATCCCAAATATTTTAGCTGGTAATGTGGCAATTTCTTTCAAAGCCAAAGCCTCCTGTATTGGCATAGTGACAGCTTGTGCTGCAGGTACTCATGGAATAGGAGAAGCTTACAGAACGATTAAACACGGATATGCAGATGCAATTATTGCAGGGGCTGCCGAGGCTGCATTTGCACCGGTCTGCTTTTCAGGATTTGCAAATATGACTGCACTTTCAACAAGAACGGACAAGGACAGATGCTCCACACCATTTGACAAAGAAAGAGACGGCTTTGTAATGGGAGAAGGTGCGGGTATGCTTGTTTTGGAAGAACTTGAGCATGCACTGGCAAGAGGGGCCAAAATATATGGAGAGATTGCCGGTTATGGAACAACTTGTGATGCTTATCATTTAACGTCTCCAGATCCAACAGGGGAAGGTGCTGCCGGATCTATGCAGATGGCAATAGATGATGCCGGTGTTTCACCGGATCAGATAGACTATATTAATGCACATGGAACAGGAACGCCTTACAACGATTTATTTGAAACAAGAGCTGTGAAGGCTGTATTCGGAGAAGACACAAAGGTTCCAATCAGTTCGACAAAAAGCATGACTGGACATTTGCTTGGGGCTTCTGGTGCAATTGAGGCGATTGTCTGCCTAAAAGCCATAAATGAAGGATTTGTTCCTGCAACAATCAATTACAAAGTTCCAGATGAAGAATTGAATTTAGATTATGTACCCAACAAGGGCAGGGAAAAGAAGGTTGATTATGCCTTATCTAACTCCCTGGGCTTTGGTGGCCATAATGGTACTTTAATATTTAAAAAGTATTTGTAGAGGTGTATAATGTTATACAATAAAGAAGAAATTAAAAATATCATTCCGCATAGAGATCCATTTCTTTTAATTGATGAGGTTGAATCAATGGAAACTGGAAAAAGCATTGTAGCTATAAAAAATGTGAATGCAGCGGAGTATTACTTTGAAGGACATTTTCCGCAGGAAAAGGTCATGCCGGGAGTCCTTATTATAGAGGCGCTTGCCCAGGCTGGAGCTGTTGCAATTCTGTCGATGGATGCAAATAAAGGTAAAATTGCGTACTTCGGAGGTATTAAGAATGCAAAATTCAGGCAAAAGGTTGTGCCTGGGGATACCCTTAGACTTGTAGTGGAAATTGACCGACTTAGAAGCAATGCAGGAACAGGAATTGGAACAGCATATGTTGGAGATAAAATGGTGTGTAAGTGTGAACTTATGTTTGCGATAGGTTAGGAGACTAAATGGATACAGTAAAAAAAATCAACGAAATATTGGTAAGCCTTTTTAACAGTGTGTTAAAAATGGAGGAGCGGGCGCTTCAGGATTCTACAAGCGTGAATCTTTCTATAACAGAAATTCACACGTTGGAAGCGATAGGGGCGGGAAAACCAAAAACCATGACTCAGGTGGCCGGTGCCTTAAAAATAAGCGTTGGGACATTGACCGTGGCTATTAGTAAGCTAGTTAAAAAAGGATATGTAGAACGATCCAGAGTTTCGGAAGACAGAAGAATTGTTAAAATATGGCTGACAGAACAAGGAAAAGCAACAGTTGAGGAACATCAAAGGTTCCATGAGGCAATGGTCAGAGATGCAATTTCAGAGCTTACGGAAGAGGATGCCATCAGATTCATGCAATCCATTGAAACCATCAACCAATTTTTTCTGATGCAGAAGACAAAGCATTTAAAAAGTAATGATTCCTTAGAATTAAAACCAATAAATCTGGGGGAATTGAAAATTCCAGTTCCAATTTTTCAAGGAGGAATGGGGATTGGCGTATCCATGTCCAGACTAGCTGGAGCTGTTGCCAATTGCGGTGGAGTTGGAGTTATATCCGGTGCCCAATCTGGCTATTCAGAACCCGACTTCGAGAAATCGACAGTTGAAGCAAATATTAGGGCACTAAAGAGAAATATTAAAGAAGCCCTGGCAGCTGTGGCAGGAAACAGTGAAGCTGGGCCAATCGGCGTGAATATCATGTGCGCACAAAAAAATTATGAGGAATATGTAACCGCGTCAATTGAGGCCGGAGCACAAATCATTATATCCGGTGCCGGACTTCCAACGGCGCTCCCTGGCATCAGTAAAACAGAAAATGTGAAGCTGATTCCAATAGTTTCTTCGGCAAGAGCTACAGGGTTAATTATAAAAAACTGGGGTAAAAAACACAATCGGGTTCCTGATGCTGTCATTTTCGAGGGTCCTCTTGCTGGAGGCCACTTAGGATTTAAAGAGGAACAGCTGGATCTTGCACAGGAGAATTTTTATAAGACAATTACTGAGATAAAAGCAGAGCTTCAGGATCTTCCAAATTGCCCGTTAATTGTAGGCGGTGGTATATTTAACAAGGCAGATGCCTTGAAAGCCATGTCTTATGGAGCTGATGCCGTTCAAATGGGAACAAGATTTGTAACCACTGAAGAATGTGACGCGCCGATGGAATTCAAACAAGCTTATTTAAACTGCCAGGAGCAGGATATATTAATTATCAAGAGCCCTGTTGGAATGCCAGGAAGAGCGATAAAGAACAGCTTTTCAAATAAAGTGTCAAACGAAGGACAAAAGGAGCCAATCAAAAAATGTAATGGTTGTCTTATTCCTTGTAACCCTGCTGAAGCCCCTTATTGCATTACAGACGCGCTTGTAAGAGCAGCCAGAGGTGATGCGGATAAAGGATTAGTATTTTGTGGCGCAAATGCATATAAGTGTGATAAAATAGAACGCGTAGAAGATATTTTCGAGGAGTTCATGGCAGGTAATTAAACATGCTTAATATTTATTACGGCAGAGAAAGTATAAATAAAGAAAAGTTCATATTTGATAATATTAATAAAAAGACCTTGTTGCTTGTGCCAGACCAATTTACATTGGAAGCCGAGCAACGGGCTTTTTCTGTTCTTGGAGTCAAGGGTTTAATGGACCTTGAAATTATCAGCCCCTCCAGGCTTGGATTTAGAATATTGGCAAAGGTTGGCGGAAATAAAGCCATAAACATTGATAAATACGGACGGCATATGCTTCTTACCAAAATATTGTCAAATGAAAAACAGAATCTGGAAGCGTTTAAAGGGCTGGAGAAAATGCCTGCGTTTATTGAAATGATCAATAATCTTATTTCCGAAATGAAGCAGTATAACACCAGTCCGGATCAGCTGACTGAGATTTTGGCGGAAGTTGAGGACAACTTTTTATTACACAGAAAGCTGAAGGATATACAGCGAATCTATAAAATATATGAAGATTACATTCAGTATAAATATGTGGACACTGAAGACTATGTGAATCTATTTATCTCTAAATTGGGAAAATTTGAAGAGATCAGGGACTGTGATGTCTGGATTTGGGGATTTGATTATTTTACCCCTAAAAACCTTGATTTAATAAGAGAACTTATGCGGCATGCGATTAGCGTAAACGTTGTAATGACATACGATGAAGGATGCAGGGATGAAGAGGTTTTCGACATTACAGGAGGAATGATTAATAAACTCACACTCATTGCGGGAGAAGAGAACCAGGGGTTTACTAAGAATAAAATAGGGGCGGAATACCTAGTAAAAAGTGAAAAAGTGCGCCACCAGGCCCTAGCTGATTTAGAGGAAGAATTGTTTTCGCTGCCATTTAGGGAGAGCGAGGAAACAGAGGGA
>JAENWI010000331.1 GCA_016650115.1 Peptostreptococcaceae bacterium
CGCGTCAGCTTCGTTGACGTGGAACAACTCGGCAAATACGCCGTCCTTAAAGTTGGAGAATTTCCATCCTCCAAGAGCCTCGCCTGAGTGCATCGGGAAACCTCTTTGAGCATTTATTGAACCCCAGTCAGGAGTGATAGCGGGGACAATAACTTTATCGCCCTTTTTGAAGTCTTTTACTAACTCCCCTACTTGCATTACCTCACCGATTGCTTCATGACCTAAAAACATGTCTGAGCGTTCACCAATTGCTCCTTCCCATACTGTATGGATGTCAGATGAGCATGGAGCGACAACGAGCGGTCTTACCAAAGCGTCCAAAGGGCCACATTCAGGAGCTTCCTTTTCGATCCAACCGATCTTTCCAATTCCGAGCATTGCTAAACCTTTGATTTTCATAATAAATACCTCCTATTATTGTACTTTCTATATTATTATATCTTATCTTCTTCGAATATCGTAGCACATTGATAAATTATTGTCAATGCAAATTTTATCAATATTCGAGGTTTTTACAAAATAATAATATTCTGAAAATACTTAATTTTCAGAATATTTAGGGAAGGCGAAATATACGTTGCTGTCCGATTTTCCCGAAGCAATAGTTGGGGTTATAATGGCAGCTTAGGACTAACAAACGAAAAGTATCAGAGCCATGTTAGACTGTCAAATAAATTATATCAGTCAATCGTGAGTTCGCCCCCTCATTCCTCACCAAATAAGACAAGACACCCAAAAGGGTGTCTTGTCTTATTTGGTGTCAAAGTTAGCGCAGCGAGCCCGAAAGAATATTCATTTATGCTTTATTGTTCATCTTATCCGAATATTTTTCTATTTTTTCTTTATGCTTAATGGTATTGATCCCAAATGGTATGTATAAAGGGCAAACTCCAACTGCTGCAGTAGCTAGCGGTATAAATCCTATCAATGCCAGATACCTTAAATCTCCTTTTAAAATAACAAAGAGACTAAAAAAAACTGCTGCCAATACATACCTGATAATCTTATCTGTTTTTCCAATATTTTGCATTTGTAAACCCTCCTTGAACAAATTCTTTTTTAGATGTAATGTATTAACTTGTTTATACCCCTTTACCTCTAATTTAAGCAGTTAGCCTATTTCCTTAAATAACTTGGATAGTTCCCATCCCATACAATATCTCTGTAAGCACTTTTGTCCGTGCTATAAAAGCAATATACCCTTCCAATGCAGTGTCTTGAACTCAATAATCCATCCATTCTTTTCTGCCATTTCCTTTGCATGCGCTACCGCTCCATCATAATTAAACTCTATAATGCTGGCGTCTGAGCCAAGTTTCTTTATTTTTCCAAGTCGTTCTGATGAACTTTCTTTAGGCATAAAAACAACAGAATGCTACCTAAGCTTATTCGCAGCCCAAGCAACCCCACGTCCATGATTTCCATCAGTTACCCCATAAAAAAAATACCCGTTGAACTGCAACGGGCATCCTTCATATATTTGGTTAATCTATTCACTTTATCAAATCTTGACTAATAGTTTTGGAAAATAAGTCCTACATTTGATTTTCACTTCGCCCCGTGATTATCGTCATCAATTTTACGATTCCCCATGCTATGAGTGCATAAACAACCATGGCAATAATCGTGCTAGGTTCAAGCAAAGCATCTGTCTCAATACCCGTTGTTGCAGCAGATCTGAATATAGCATTAAACGGCACTAAAAATATTTCGGAAATTGAATAAATAAATGATACAAAACCACTTCCA
>JAENWI010000111.1 GCA_016650115.1 Peptostreptococcaceae bacterium
AGATATTTTTTCGACATTGTTGAGCATTCGATATGCCAGCCTGGCCGTCCCATTCCCCATGGTGATTCCCATGCAATTTCATCGTCTACTTTTCGGGCTTTCCAAAGAGCAAAATCCAATGGATCTTTTTTCTTGTCGCCGATATCAACTCTAGTCCCTGATTCCAAGTCCTCTATGTTTTGCTTTGAAAGTTTTCCATATTCTTTGAAGCTCCTTGTGCTGTAATACACATCACCCTCAACCTCATAAGCAAACCCTTTGTCTATAAGCCCTTGAACAAACTCAATTATTTCAACCATATTTTCGGTGACCTTTGGGTGCTCTGAAGCAATTTTCACATGAAGTGCCGCCGCATCCTTGTAATACTCTTCGATATATTTTTCGCTCACTTCTCCTGCGCTGATGCCTTCTTCTTTCGCTTTATTAATTATTTTATCGTCCACATCTGTAAAATTTTGAACGAATTTGACGTTTTCTCCTCTGTATTCCAGATATTTTCTTAAGGTGTCAAACACGACAAATGGTCTCGCATTTCCAATGTGAAAATAGTTGTAAACCGTAGGCCCGCACACGTAAATTTTAATTTCATTTTTATCAATTGGGATGAATTCTTCCTTTTTCCTTGTTAATGTATTGTAAATTTTCATTTTTAATCCTCCAATTTGTAGTATATACCCTATTTCCTGTCAAAATCTCGCAGTTTATTCTCTAGCATTACTATTCTTCTTCTTAAGCATTCCATCTCAACTGCTATTGGATCAGGCATATCAATCTGGTTCATATCTTCAGTACTTTGACCTCCGTGTTTAACAATTGCACCTGGGATTCCAACCACGGTACAATTATTGGGAATTTCTTTTAAAACAACTGAACCCGCTCCGATTTTGACATCATTCCCAACCTTAAATGGTCCCAGCACTTTTGCGCCAGTACTTATTACCACTCTGTTACCTATAGTTGGATGCCTCTTACCTGTATCTTTTCCAGTACCCCCCAAAGTTACTCCTTGATATATGGTAACATCATCACCTATTTCTGAAGTTTCGCCTATTACAATGGACATTCCATGGTCAATAAAGCAACGTTTGCCTATGGTTGCTCCCGGATGTATTTCTATCCCAGTTATAAATCTGACGAATTGTGACAATATCCTGGCCAGCAGTTTAAGATTTTTTTTATACAGCCAATGGTTTAATCTATGCCAGATGATTGCCCATACCCCCGGATAGCACAAAAGCACTTCAAATGCATTACGCGCTGCCGGATCTTTTAATAGAACCGCATTAATATCTTCTTTTGTATCTCTAAAAAATCCCATATGTTTCCTCTTTATCTTTGTTATGTATAAATAAAATATAAGGCAGGTTAGCTCCTGCCTTAAAATTATACATTATTATTTTTAAACAATCAATCTTTTACATGTAATTGAATGGATTTACAGAAACCCCGTTAATTCTCACTTCAAAATGGAGATGATTTCCCGTAGCATTCCCTGTCGCCCCAACCGTTCCAATAACCTGCCCTTTTGTTACCTGTTCTCCTACAGAAACATTCATCGAGTCGCAATGACCATAATATGTTTGTATTCCATTTCCGTGATTTATGATAATCAAATTGCCGTAACTGCCGGAATATGAAGCTTTTGTAACCGTTCCGTCATCTGCCGCCATGATTGCTGACCCTCTTGGCTGTCTTAAATCAACACCTTCGTGTCTTCCTCCACCTCTTGAACCATAGGCAGACGAAATCTCAATATGAGTTACCGGTACGCCTAATTGCCCTGTTCCCGTTGCTATTGGAATTGTTTTTGTTCCTACAAACGATATTTGCGTTAAAGGTTCAGCCGCTATTTCTTCGCTGATTGGTGTGCTTTGTACAACAATTCCATTTTCTTTAACAACTTCTGCGGTTACAATCTTTGATCCGTAATTACCAGCCGACTTAACCTGTGACTGGCCTTTATATAAATTTGTCGTATACTCATATTTTATGCCGTATTCTATTTTTTCAGTTGCGACAACAACCTCTGTTGTCTTTACTGTTAAATACGGTTTAATCTGATATAAATTCAATGTCTGACCTATTGATATTTCATCTGAAACTCCTGGATTCATATCCATCAGTTCAAAAGAACTCAAGTTATTCAGCGCTGCCACATCCCAAACCGTATCTCCTCCTTGAACCACATAGGTCTTTGGCTCTTTGCTACCGGTTAAAATAAGGGTAATAGCCTCTTGGGTCGTAAGAATTTCTTCTTCGTTTACATTAATTGCTGAATTTGTAACCGTTACCTCTTCAGCAAAGTCGACTTCTTTTACTTGGGCGCCTGCTGTAATATAATTATTTTTTACCTGATTTAAAACTATTTCCGCATCATTTTCAGATGAGACTTTTACAATTTCTTTTCCATCCACCATGATTGAATAAGCACTAATCGGTGCAACCTTTGGGGTGATTTCTTTGCTGTCGGCACTTGAGATGACTGATGCTCCAACACCTATTGCTCCTAGGAGCAATACTGAAATCATACTGATTGCTATAATATTTCTTTTCTTTCTGTCAAGACTTTTGATTTTTCCGGAAATATTATCGAACTTTGCTTTTAAATTCATGACCTTTTTCATATTTATTTCTCTTTTCCTTTTATTTATAACTTCGACTTAATCTAGTTGCTAAATATTAGTACTTGTTAATGTTACAAAATTATTACAAAAAAGTCAAGGTTTAAAAACCAATTCACACAATCTTCACATATAAAAACCGAAAAATGTGTATATTACAACAATTTTCGGTTTTTATTTTATTATTCAATTTTACAAATTTCTTTAAATTTTATACAATTTCTTCAATTGTAACAGATTTAATTCTCTGAATTTCTTTTGGCTTATCAGACATATCTCTTTTTACCGCTACAATTTTGTCTACCACATCAAGCCCCTCATTGATTCTTCCAAAAGCGGCATATTGTCCGTCTAAATGAGGAGAATTTGCAGCCATTATAAAAAATTGTGATCCGGCCGAATCCGGGCTCATAGATCTGGCCATTGATAATACACCTTTTTCATGTATTAAGTTATTTTCAAATCCATTTCCAGAGAATTCACCTTTGATTGTATGGCCAGGTCCGCCTGTTCCAGTTCCCTGCGGGCAACCTCCCTGTATCATAAATCCAGGAATTACACGATGAAATGTTAATCCGTCATAAAATCCCTTTTTAACTAATTCAACGAAGTTTTTTACAGTTTCCGGAGCTATCTCAGGATACAATTCGCCTTTCATTACGTCTCCGTTTTCCATCTCAAATTTTAATTTTATCATTCTTCTCCTTTTTCTTATCTTACTTTAAATGCATTATAACTTTTTATAGATTCTATACGGTTACAAAATTCCCAGAATTCATCCTTAAGATACTCTGGATATATCACATGTAACCCTTGTAGTTCTTCTCTTGACATAAAACAAAGCTCCTTAATTACTTGCTCTTCTTGATTTCTTTCAGGGTCGCTTCCTAGATTAAGCTGTCCTCCCTCTATCTCGGCGAGAAAAAAATTTACAAATCTTTGTCCTCTTGCTTCAGAAACTTCTTCAACATGCCATATCAGCCCTTTTATTTTTGCGTCCAAGCCAGTTTCTTCTTTTACTTCTCGAATTGCAGCCTGTTCGGCGTTTTCCCCATCTTCAATGGCTCCGCCAGGTACCATCCAGATATCTCTTTCCTCATGGCACTGCTTTAGCATCAAAATTCTATTTTCAGAATCTAATATGATTACTCTTACTCCACCTAACCACATAATACCGCTCCTATAATACCCATTACTAAAATAATAATAATTGGGCTTACCTTGAATTTAGCTATTAGTATTATTGTACATATAAACATAATGAAAGGCAACACATTTAAATACTCGAATACCTCTGATAATGCTACTAAAGGAAGAACCTTGCTATTAACAATGACGGTCTGCCCAATAAAAATAACCGCTGATGCTATCAGTCCTACAGTTGCCGGTCTGATTCCATTCATGACCCCTTGCACCCCTTTATTTTTATAATATTTATCCATAAATGACATTACCGCTATAACTAGAATAAAGGATGGTGTCGCAATTCCAAGTGTTGCCGCAGCTGCTCCTGGAAAGCCTGCGTAGTTAAACCCAACATAAGTGGCCGCATTCACTGATATCGGCCCCGGGGTTACTTGGGAAAGGGCTACAAGATTAGAAAACTCCTGTGCACTCATTTGTCCAAATTCTTGAACTCTTTGGAATATAAGGGGCAGCATTGCATAACCGCCACCAAACCCGAATATACCAATCGTAAAAAACATCACATATAAATTCAGTAAAATCATTATTTAGCCCTCCCGAAAATAAGGCCTGCCGTGCCCCCAAAAATAATTGGCCAAATAGCGAAAACTCCGAAGAAAACAACCGCCGCAAAACTGGCAACCGCTATTAAAATTCCAAACCTTCCTTTAATGACCTGTTTCCCCTGTCTATATGCTGCATAAGCAATAAGCCCACAAGATGCTGCTTTTATTCCAGTAAAGGCTCCTTCAACGATATGGTTTGGTCCTACTGTACCTATTAAAATCACTGCGCTTATTATTATGATAAAGGATGGTAGAATCACACCAAAAGATGCAGCAAGCGCACCAGAAAATCCTCTTTTCGCGTTACCAACGTATGTAGCTACATTGATTGCTATGACCCCGGGCAATGACTGGCTGACAGCAATACAGTCTACCATTTTTTCTTCAGTTAACCAACCTTTTTTATCAACTACGGTATGTTGAATAAGTGGGATCATGGCAAGGCCACCGCCGATTGTGAACAAACCCATCTTAAAAAATGTAGCAAACAATACAAATAATTCTTTCATTTCTCACTCCTTACCAGTTTCAACTTTTTTTAAATGAAAATTACCTCGAATAGCAAGTAATCTAATAATAAGTGTTACACCAAAACAAATATACATGGGCAAAAGGTTGCTGGCGTAGTTCATGGATATCAAAAATGCTAAAGCCCCTCCAATTGATGCTACTGCATATATTTCCTTTTGAAAAATATATGGGATCTCCTGCGCAAAAACATCTCGTAATGTCCCGCCCCCCGTACCTGTAAGTAGTGCAAACACGATGATAACAAAAGGAAGGTTAAAACCGTTGGCAATGGCCACTTCTGCGCCAATCGCCGTAAAGGCTGCAAGACCGATGGCATCGCAGAAAACCAGTGTTTTCTTGTGTTTAACAATATGTGGATAAAATCCAATAACAGTAAATGACGAAACAATACTTACAATAACGTAAATAGGATTTGCCAGTGCAACCGGCAAATCCACGTTAATTATAACATCTCTTATGATTCCTCCACCTACTGCGGTGATGATTGCAAGAAAAGTGATTCCATAATAATCCAACCCCTTTTGAATTGCAACAATCGCACCAGAAACAGCAAAGGCAACTGTTCCGATAAATTCCATCACTGACAGTAATTCCATCTTGTTATTTCTCCTTGTTTATGATTTCAATGGCCTTGTTGACAGCTTCAGTTACTCTTAATTCTACTTTTTCAGCATCTCTTCTAAGCTTGTACTCCACAACACCTTCAAAAGCTCTCTTTCCTACTGTTAT
>JAENWI010000445.1 GCA_016650115.1 Peptostreptococcaceae bacterium
AATAGGGCTTGCTGAGAATAGATAAAAGCGCTAATAATCAGCAAATTAGGTTGTTTTTTATTTGGATAAATGCAAGGAATTTCTTATTTTTATGGCTAAAAGTTTGCACTTATGCTCAATTATATACCACAAAACCAGCTGGATATTTTTAATTTCAAAACGGAATTTGAAAGTAAATTGGACCCTAATAATAGATGGGTAAAAATGGCAAAACTCCTTGATTGGGATAAGTTTGCGATGATTTATGGAGAGAACTTCAGCACAACAATGGGCGCTAAGGGCATTAACGCCCGTGTAGTCATTGGCGCTTTGATTATCAAGCATGTGGAAGTAAAAGATGACAGAGGCACCATTGAAGCCATCAAAGAAAATCCATATATGCAGTTTTTTCTTGGTTTTGACCATTTTAGCTCAGAACCGGTGTTTGACCCAAGCCTTTTTGTGCACATTCGCAAACGTTTAGGAAATGAGGATTTTGATAAAATGAATCAAATTATCATCGCTAAAGCACTGAATTTAAATCCACAAAAGGAGAATTCTGATTTTGAAGACGATGAAAAAGACGATGAAAATATCTCTGATAAACCAAAAAACAAGGGAAAGTTGCGGTTGGATGCCACCATTGCCGATGCACATATTAAATTTCCGACAGATTTGAGTTTGCTAAATGACAGCCGAGAGAAATCGGAAGAGATCATAGATAAATTTTGCAAAGTGCTCAATGTGGCAAAACCGAGAACTTATCGCCGAGAAGCTCGAAAAAATTGGCTAAACATCTCCAAAAGCAAGAAAAAAAGCAAGAAACAAATCCAAGTTGGCATCAAGCAACAACTCAATTATCTAAAAAGAAATTTAAAAAACATAGACAAATTAATTGATGAGCATCAATTATTGATGCAATGTTTAGACAAAAAACAATACAAATATTTATTGGTTATCAAAGATTTATACAGGCAACAACTCGAAATGTTTCAAGAAAAAAAGCACACAGTACCCAATAGGATAGTCAATATCCACCAGCCCCATATCCGCCCAATGGTTAGAGGCAAGCAGGGTAAAAATGTGGAGTTTGGCGCCAAAATAAATGCAAGTTTACAAAATGGATATGCACGAATCGACCAATTAGATTTTGAAGCATTTAACGAAGGTGTTTGTATGGTTGAGCAAATCGAAAACTACAAAAAACTAAACGGGCATTATCCGGAATTGGTTCAAACGGATGAGATTTATATGAACAGGGAAAACCGCAAATTTTTAAAAGACAATAATATAAGGCACACAGGCAAGCCATT
>JAENWI010000475.1 GCA_016650115.1 Peptostreptococcaceae bacterium
ATTGAACTTAATGCTTACTAAAGATTCACCCTTTAATGGGAAAAAACTTTTTACCCCCTCTTTTTTCGAAAGATCTACAATCTCAGGCGGCGATATGTTGACTGCCTGCCCAAGAAATGATGCGAGTGCGCTGGCAGCAGCACCCATCATTTGGTTCATTATTTCACAAATTGCACTGACACTTATCTCGTCAAACTCTGTCATTTCTGCTGGATCTACAGATAGAAGATGCCCAAGGATTTTTTTTAAATCCTCTTCCTTCATTAGTAATACATTTGTACCTGATATCCCTTCAACATACTTGATTAAAACACCCATTGCCGGGTCAAGCTGAGAAAATTCAAATTCCTCAATCAGTAATGTCTCAATTCTTGGAGTGGTTATGTTTACTTTCTTATCGAGTATAGTTGACATTGCAGTTGCTGCAGCTCCCATACTTATGTTCATAACCTCTCCGATTACGTCTTTTTCCATTTCGTTTAAATTAAATGTCTGGTTCACTTCGTTTGGCATCAAACAGGTTCACTTCCTTTCTCAACAGATTCCTTTATTGAAATGGCTCTTTTTTTATTAAATGAACCCAATTCTCCTCTAAACCATGGCACATTCCCGACTGAGATTTCAACGAGTGAATTCTCAGCATTTTTTAGTTTTATAATATCTCCAACTTCTAAATCTATTAAGTCCTTTGATAATATTTCAACTTTTCCCAATACACCCGTTAACTCAAACTCTGATTTGCTGATTTCCTTGATTATATCTGCCCTTCTTTGAGTTTCAGATACTTGATCCCCTCTTCTGGCATTTTTCTTGTTTTGAGTGTTTCTCTTCTTAAAAATTGCATCAAGAGTGGCCTCCGGGATACATATTCTTATTTTACCTTGCGTTTCATTAATAAGAATACTCATACCAACAATTACTATATTTTCATCTGCACTGATCCCCTGCAAAATTCTTGAATTTGTCTCGAGTTTGACCAGCTTTGGTGCCATTTCAATATAATTAGCCCAGACATTTTTCATCAGAGAAACAATTTCTTTAATAATATGTTCCAAAAGCCCCATTTCGATTTCAGTGTATTCTCTGTCTTCTTTCAGAGGTTTACCCAAGCCTCCCAAAAGTCTGTCTATGGTGCAAAACCCTATATCTTTAGAGAAATTCATTAAAACCAAATCCTCATCCATATTGTCATCCTTCAATTCAAAGTCAAGAATACCC
>JAENWI010000095.1 GCA_016650115.1 Peptostreptococcaceae bacterium
AAATGCTTAAATGAAATGCTTAAATGAAATGCTTAAATGAAATGCTTAAATGAAATGCTTAAATGAAATGCTTAAATGAAATGCTTATAATCATAAAGTGTTATACATTTAATATCAAATAATACCAACAAGTAATTAGCGATAAATTTATTGAAAAATAGGAGGATTATTATTATGAAATGGACTTGTTCAGTATGTGGTTATGTTTATGAAGGGCCTGAGCCACCGGCACAATGCCCGCAGTGCAAGGTGTCTGGCGAGAAATTCATCAAGGCAGAAGAAGGTAAAATGGAATGGGCTGATCAACATGTAGTTGGTATTGCTAAAGGTGTGGATCCTGAAATAATTGAAGGATTGAAGGCAAATTTTATGGGGGAATGCACTGAAGTGGGTATGTACCTTGCAATGTCAAGAGTTGCAATTAGGGAAGGTTACCCAGAAATAGGCTTGTATTGGGAGAAGGCGGCTTGGGAAGAAGCAGAACATGCTGCTAAATTTGCTGAACTTTTAGGCGAAGTGGTCACGGATTCAACCAAAAAAAATCTTGAAATGAGAGTTCAGGCAGAAAACGGAGCATGCGCAGGTAAAAAAGAACTTGCCAAGATGGCAAAAGATCAAAACCTTGATGCTATACATGACACTGTACACGAAATGGCAAAAGATGAAGCCAGACATGGAAAAGCTTTTGAAGGTCTTTTAAAGAGATACTTCGGGTAAAACGGGCAAAACGGGTAAAAAAAAATAATAATCAACGGGCTTTTGCCCGTTGATTATTAAGGATTTTATAATACTTTTGTAATATTTTTATAATACTTTTGCAATACTTTGCAAATAAAAAGGCAGGCATTTATTTTATTAATATTCGCCTGTTTTTTTATTTTATTCTACTTTTATTTTATTCCACTTTCATTTTATTCTACCTGTGAACCCCCAACAATTGCATGTATCCTTTATTGTCTAAAATGCGGGAGCTTTTTCACGGGCACTACAACCCGACTGCTTATACAAGTTATACCAGCTCTACAAGTTATACTAGCTCTACAAGTTATACTAGCTCTACAAGTTATACTAGCTCTACAAGTTATACCAGCTAATTGCTCCTGTTAAAATGTGCAGCGGTTTTGTCCAGTGCCGCAAATAAAACAAATCCAAGCGTCGCCAGTATGCAAATCCCCCCAAACATGGAAATGTAATCCATTCTCATCCAGGAATCCTGTATATAATACCCAAGTCCAAATTTCGTCCCGTAATTCTCCGCAAAGAATAAAACGGACAGGGCCGTACCTATGGATATTTTAACGCTGGTCAAAATTTCAGCCGTGATGGCGGGGAGTGTTATTTGCGTCAGCTTCTGCATCTTGTTTGCACCTAGGCTTTGCAATATATTGTAAAGCTCCTTGTCAATATTTTTGACGCCGTCTTTCACCGCGACTATTACAGGAAAGATGGTAATCAATACTATAAGAGTCACTTTAGAGCTGTCTCCTAGCCCGAATAATATCATAATAACTGGCAGCAATGCCAATTTTGGAATTGGATAGGTGAAATATACGAGTGGATTCAATATTTTATCAGTCTTTTGACTTTCTCCCATAATCAATCCTATGATTGTGCCAAGCACCAGCGAAATTATTATTCCTGCCATCAGCCTTTTAAAACTTACTAGAAAGTGCATGACAATGCCTGCTTCAAATACTTCAGGGAAATTGGCGTAAACCTCTAAAGGAGAAGGTAAAGCCGAAGATTGAACAAAAATTGAAGCGAAAAACCAGAGTATATTGAACAATAAAAATCCCTGAAGGAAAAACATCCATCCATTTTTTTTCATCGCTTCTCCACCTCTCTTATTTCTTCTTTTATAAGGTGGTATACTTTTTTGTAGTTATCATGTTCTTTATAATCTTCCTCACCGTAAAGAGGATTTTCAATTATCCTTTTTATTCTGCCGGGGGAATTCCCCATTATAACAATCTTTTTTCCAATATAGATGGCTTCATCGATGCTGTGTGTAACAAGAATTGTACTGCACCTGTTCTGTTTCCATACTTTGAGGAATATTTCCGCCGCCTCATCGCGCATAATTGCATCCAGTGCGGAAAAAGGTTCATCCATCAGAAGTATTTGTGGAGAAAAGCTTAGAGCTCTTACCAGCGCAACCCTTTGCCTTTGCCCACCGCTTAATGTTACGGGGTAACGTTTAGACAAATTCCCAATTTCCAATTCGTTTAGCAGTCCTTTAACTAATGATTTGGTTTTTTCATCTGCAACCCTTCTAGTAAATATGGATTTTTTATTATTCTTGAGTCCGATTTTCCTGATTTTTACCGGAAGCAGACAGTTTTCCATAACTGTTTTCCATGGTAATAATCCATATCCCTGGGGAATGTACCCAATTAAGTTTTTCTTTGTGTTCAACGGAATCCCATCAATTTCTACAACCCCCTGATAATTAGTTATTATTCCGCCAATAACCTTTAAAAGTGTTGATTTTCCACAGCCGGAGGCACCAATAACTGCAACGATTTCTCCCTTTTCCATAGTCAAATCAACCTTTTCCAAGGCGTTCATTTCTTGCTTATTATTATAGTTTACCGTTAGATTTTTTATGCTAATCAATGACATATCTCCTATAGTTTTTTATGCTGATCAATGATATATCTCATAACCTTACCTGAAAACCGAATCCACATTGATTTCTTCTGTGATTAGCCCTTTATCCATTGCCCACTGAAATACCTCTTCAACATCGCTTTTAGGAGGAAGTGCATTACTTCTAAAGAAAGGAAGAACTATATTCCCCTTCATTGCTTCCGGATATCCGACAAAGCTTATTATAATGTCTTCATATTCACTGACAGGTGTTGTATTAATATAATCTGCGCTTTCATCATAAGCCTTGAAGAACTGTTCAATTGGTACAGCTTTGTCCTTCAACGCTTTAGCTGAAAATGCTATGACTGAAATATATTGACCTGTACTGTCTACTGTTGCAATTTCTTTCGATCCGGCTAAAATGGCCGCATCAGAAAACGGGTTTGGAAGCAATGCTCCATCAACCTGACCACTTCCTAGCATTTCCATTCTGGCTGGCATCGGCGGCACAATAACCTTATCAATTTGACCTGAAATTCCCGCCTCTTTTGCCAGTTTGTCCAACGTGTATTCTATTACTGTATTTTCTGAAATGGCAACCTTTTCCCCTGCGAAATCGGCAACTGAATTAATCCCGGTGTCTTTTCCTGCCACAAGTGTGAACATTCCATCTGTGATTCCTGATATTCTCATATCTAAACCAGCATTCTGGTAAATTGCAATCGCTATTTCGTCACAAATAACCCCATCCAGAAGTCCTGCTTCAAGTGCTGCATCTCTGTCTTTTGCCGCCTTAAATATTTCCACCTGCACGTTCACCCCGTTTGAACTGAAAATTCCTTTTTCCTGTGCAATCGCGAGAGGAACTGCATCAACTGATCCCATCACACCAATGGTTAATTGAGGGGTTGGTTCTTCTGTTCCCCCTCCAATTCCGGTGCCACAAGATGCCAGGCTAAAAACCATTGCCAACACTGTTAATATAATAATGCTTTTTTTCATTACAAATCTCCATTTCTATAATACTTTTTGAAATATCTATATATACCTTATTTTTTGTTATTCATCGTCGGATTCGACTATCGAATTTGTTCAGAACTAATGATTTTTCCAACTATATTGACCTGTCATTTCCCCCATTTATTAAATAAATTATGTTCGATTTTTATATAATCAAGGATTTTCCCTACAACGAAATCCACAAGATCTTCTTTTGTCTGCGGCTTATGATAAAAGCCAGGCATAGCAGGCATGATGGTCCCGCCGCATCTTGAAATTTTGAGCATATTCTCCAGGTGAATCTGGTGAAGGGGGGTTTCCCTTGGCACAAGGATTAAATCCCGCCTTTCCTTAAGTGCCACATCTGCAGCTCTCATCAGTAAATTCGAAGAAATTCCGTTTGCGATTTTCCCAAGAGTTCCCATGGAACATGGTACTATGATAACATTGTCAAAATCATAGGATCCACTGGCTACCCCTGCGAAGAGATTGTCGATGTCTTCCACTGAAAAGTTTTCATATTTATCTTTCAGCCCATTTGACCAAAATTCAAAATCTAAATCAAGCTCATAGGAAAAAACCTTCTTTCCATTTTCCGTTGCGATTAACACGACAAATATCTGGTTTTCAAGAAGAACTTCCACCATTCTCTTCCCATAGATGCTGCCACTGGCACCTGTAATTCCTATAATCGTTTTTTTCATTATTCCCCTTCATTTCCACCTGTTATCTGGTTAGCCAAACAATACCAACCAGCATCAAATAATCTGCAATATTAAAATAAATCTATAAAATTAAAACTAACCCCTGAAACAAAACAAACCCTTTAGATCAAGCAGTCGATTAATCCCGCACTTAAAAAAACGAGGCTGATTACCTGATTAATATTATATGATGCCACTTTTACATTTGTAAGTTTCTCCGGAGAAACAATCGCATGCTCCAGAACAAAAAGTGCCGCTATGATTCCAAGCCCGGAAAAATAGATCACGCTCAACTCCTTTGCCAGAAATCCAACAATCACCAACGCACATAAAGCCCCAAAGTGAAAAAATCTGGCAATATTCAGCGCATGTTTCACACCAAATCTGGCCGGAATGGAATGCAGTCCGTTTGCCCTGTCAAACTCAACATCCTGGGCTCCATAAATAATGTCAAAGCCAGCAACCCATAAGGTATTTGCCGCTCCCATAAAAAATGGAATCCATCCCATCTGCCCTGTAACTGCAATCCAAGCACCTACCGGTGCGGCAGCGGATGTAATTCCTAAAATCAAATGGCAGGCCCATGTAAACCTTTTCGTGTAGGAATAAATTACCATCAGAAATATGGCAAGAGGAGACAGAATAAGACAAAGTGTATTCAGCATCGCCGCACCAAAAACCATCACGGAAAAGCAAACTATTGTAAATCCTATGACCTCTTTTTTCTTTATCTTGCCCTGAGGAATCTGGCGTTCAGCTGTTCTGGGATTTTTTGCATCAATGCCTGCATCAATAACCCGATTTATTGCATTGGCTCCAGTTCTAGCCCCCATAAAGGCAACCAGTATCCAGAATAAAGTTTCCGGTTCAGGCCGCCCGCCGCTTGCAATCAGTAAAGATATCAGCGCGAAGGAAAGGGAAAAAATAGTATGGGAGAACATAACCAAAGTGCCATAATCTGATGTCTTTTTTATGATTTTTCTGATGATTCTTTTAATGAAATTAATCAAGTCCATATTCCTTCCACTTTTCACTGACCTGGTCCTTCATTTCAGCGGTCATTTCAATATCGTCAGGCCACTTTCTTATGTGTCCTTCTCCCGGCCATTTCTTAGTGGCGTCAATCCCAACTCTGCTGCCATAGTGCGGTGTATTTGAAGCATGGTCCAGGGCGTCTAACGGCCCCTCAGAGATTGCAATGTCTCTCTTGCCGTCTATGTTATTAAACACCTTCCACATTACGGTAGATACATTTTGAACATCCACTTCCTGATCCACCACTATGACCATTTTGGTATACATCATCTGCCCCATTCCCCAGACGGCATTCATCACCTTGGCAGCGTGCCCAGGGTAACGTTTATGGATGGAAATAATGACACAGCTGTGGAATACTCCTTCAAGGGGAAAGTTGATGTCAATAATTTCAGGGTTTGTCATCTTCAGCAAAGGCAGAAATATTTTTTCCGTCGCTTTTCCCATATAACAGTCCTCCATCGGGGGTTTTCCCACAATAGTCGTTGGATAAACAGGATTTTTTCTGTGGGTAATACAGGTAACGTGAAAAACAGGGTAATCATCTTCAAGGGAATAATACCCGGTGTGGTCTCCAAAAGGCCCTTCCATACGAAGTTCCTCGTTTACATCCACATAACCTTCTAGGATGAATTCTGCTTCTGCAGGAACAAAAATGTCGTTGGTGACAGACTTCACCATAGTCACAGGCATTTTTCTGAGAAAACCCGCAAACATCATCTCATCAATAGCCTTTGGCAATGGTGCCGTGGCCGCATAGGTTATGGC
>JAENWI010000312.1 GCA_016650115.1 Peptostreptococcaceae bacterium
GGATCCCAGGTCACATTGAACTGAGCGTGGGAACCAGATAGCCTAGCCGCAATATCCCGCAATTTAAAGTAATTCGACCCATTAATGTTATATGCATCAAAAGGTTGGGCCTGGCCGTCAATCGTTACTTTATGGGAGGATGCAAGGGCAGTGACTTTTTTCAAGGAATAAAAAGCCTTTAGTTTATCGCCGACACCTTCGCGGTTTGCTATGATATCAGTGGCTCTAAAATAGACACTTCCTTTGACATTTGAATATTTTTGATTAATCAAAAGCTGTTGATCCATTTGTCTAGCTACATTTTCCCGATAAGCAGCCTGCCCGATATAGAGGGTAACACTTGAGTTTTTGACTTCATTTGACCACCATTTAACCAAGGTTTCGTAATCAGCAATTTTGTAACCAATTTCCCAATATATCTGCGGAACAATATAATCAATCGTTCCGGCTTTTACCCAGGCTCTGCAATCGGAATAAACTGAATAATAGGCTTCACTGCCTTTAGTGTCAGAACCGGTTGAATCTGAAGTGCTGTTTTTCCATATACCCATTGGGCTTATTCCAAATAAAACACCTGGCTTTATGGATTTGATGGTATTATTAACAAGCTTTACCATATCGTTAACATTATCTCTGCGTGCATCGGCAACGGCCCCATCCTTTGTCTCACCTTCAGGAAGCGGATAATTAGAAGGATAGAAGTAATCATCAAAATGGATGCCATCTACATCATAATTTTGAACAATCTCTTTTACTGTATCTACAACATGCTGTTTAACACCACTTAATTCAGGATCATAATAAAGAGCTCCTTTATATTCAATAAGCCATTCAGGGTGTTGTCTTGCGGGATGCTTAGCGGCCAGGGTATTTATATCTGTGGTATTGTTTGTAACTCTGTAAGGATTCAACCAGGCATGAAAAGACATGCCTCTTTTGTGCGTTTCTGCAATCATAAAAGCCATTGGGTCGTAGCCAGGATCTTTTCCTTGTGCTCCTGTTAAACTTTCGGACCAGGGGTTAATGCTGGATTTATAGAAGGCGTCCGCCTTTGGTCTTACCTGGACCATTACAGTATTAATTCCGACAGCCTGGAGTTTGTCTAACATGGTAATAAATTCTTTCTTTTGAGCACGTGCATCATTTTTAACAGAGGGGTAATCCAGATTAAGTATCGTGGCAATCCAAACAGCCCTCATATCATTTCTGTTAATATCTGCATAAGCGATTTGTCCTTGCGTACTCAATATAAGAATTGCTACAAGAGCAAAAGCGATTAATTTGTTTTTCATACTTGATCTCCTTTTCCATTAAAACTAATTGATTTGTCCAATTCAGTGTAGTTAACCCATTGAATATATACTGGTCATTGAATAATCTGATTTTCTGTAAACTTCTTTAATATAGTCTACCTCAATTCACAAAATTTGTGAAGGCAAATTAAGATATATTGTAACCATATTATTTGGATGGTATAATAGCTCTAAGTTAAAGCTTGTTTGGAGGATAAATAATGTTTAGAGAGATGCGTAGATTTAAAAATGCCATATCTAAGGAAGATGCAGTTAAAATGCTTGAAAAATGTACAAATGGAGTATTATCTGTTTGCGGAGATGAAGGATATCCTTATGGAGTCCCAGTTAGCTATACCTATTTAAATAATAAAATTTATTTCCATGGTGCAAACACAGGGCATAAGCTTGACGCAATAAAAAACAATCCTAAGGTTTCCTTTACAGTGGTAGAAAAAGACGATATTAAACCTTCTGAATTCACGACCAAATATGAAAGTGCAATTATTTTTGGCCAGGCACACATAGCAAATGAAGAAGAAAAAGCAGAAGGACTGGAAGTAATTATGATGAAATATTCGAAGGACTTCGCTAAAGA
>JAENWI010000384.1 GCA_016650115.1 Peptostreptococcaceae bacterium
AAACATCCCAGAGTGCCTATATATTCTTTAGTAACGTAGCCCTTATCTCAGGGCTTAGGCTAATCAATCGGGCTTACAGAGGACTATGTCCCGTGCAAGCCCCGTCTATAGCGACAAAGTCGTTTAGGCGGGGTAATTGACTCTACACCGCCTCGTCCATTGCTAATAATTTGCTAGACATATTAGTATTCCAGTCTTTATGTGTTGCTCCGCAGGAATTGTTTGTTGGTAGCAATGCTTCGTATTTACTCAAAGTAGATTTCATCTCCACCTCAAGTTTTAAATTGAGTTTTTCGCAGATGCCTGCCAACGATTCAATAGAATAATTATAATTTTCACTTTCCCATTTTGAAACCATACTTTGTGATACTTCCATATACACAGCAAACTCTTTTTGATTCATATTCATATCTAGTCTCTTCTTTACAATTGTTCCAGATATTTTAGCCAGTGCATTTGCTGCCATAACATCTGAAATTGTTAAGTAATCTGCAAATCCACTTAATAGGTCACCCAACTTTACAGGTTTAATTTCCATTACCTTTTCTCCATTTCTTTTTTTCGTTTCAACGCAATAGGAATATGTTTTAAATAGCTAGTCACCGACTTCCCCTGTCTTTCATAAAAACAATGCAGTAATATTTCCATATTATTATCAAAAGAGTAAAGAACTCGGATATTAAAATTTTTCGATTCAAGGTGCATCGAATACAAGCCTGGAGCAGAAGTAATCTTTTCAAATTGTTCCAACTCAGTAACCTTGTTTCCAAGTTCATTGATAAAATTCAATTGTTTCTTAAACAATCTGAAGAATTCCTTTTCACTCCCAGTTCCCAAAACAAGATCACATATTTCCTTACCAACAGCTGGATGAGCTACTACATCACCAAAAGATTCACTAAGTGCTTTTATAATCTCAAATTTTTTCATGAATCGAATAAATTCCTTTCTTATTCCTTCATTAGTTCATTATATTACTTAAAAGTAATAAATTCAATGATTAATTTGTATATTTAGAAAATATATTACCAATATATAATTTTATTAAATCTTTCTGTTCTTCACCTTTTGATAAAACATCAAGTTTACACCTCAGTGTGTGATGATTAAATAAGTCATTGATTGGCAGCATGTGTTTATTTTACCATATATTTACAATAATGTCCATTTCATATTCATAATGGATATACTCGAGTAATCCACCTTGCCTTTAGCTTGAAGTTTATTGGCTTTTAAGCCTCAACGGCGCCACCGGGTCCTAGCTGAAATGCACCATTTATTATTCTATAGCTATCAATCCTTCTCTTTGAATTAAATCAGGATCTTTTTGTAAAAGCTGCAGCATTCGGCTTGAGCTTCCATCCGGATGGTTTTTTCCCGCTTCCCATGCTTCAATTGTTTTAGGGGAAACACCTAAAACTTCAGCAAACACTCTTTGAGAGAACATAAACTGGTTTCTAAGTCCTTTAATTTCTTCTCTTGTATATGTTGGA
>JAENWI010000420.1 GCA_016650115.1 Peptostreptococcaceae bacterium
TAAAAATAATTTCTGATTGATGCGATACAAGAAACTACCTCGCAACAGAGCTGACGAGGTAGTGCTTGAAACCATTTTTTGTCTCGAAGCAGAGCTTCCGGGAATTAAACCCTTAGAGATTAAAATAATAAGAAAATACATTCTTACTCATTTACACAAATGAACTAATGAGTATTTGTGTAAAAATAATTTCTGATCCAGAACCCAGAAAAAGAAAGGTCCCAATTAATTGTTATTTGAAAACTAAAATCGATATGGAAAATGCACTGGAGCAAATGGAAAACATTGGGAAACGGCTAGAATCACACATCCTATAGCTCAAAAAATGCCCTATCTTAGTTGAAATTTATAATTTTATTATAATTTCCCTTGGCTGTAGTTTAAGCCCGAAACTTCCGAATTAGCAGGATTCTTCAGACCTTCAGTGGAAACAATTTTTTTTTCTTCCGGTTTAGCACGGTAAGGTAAAGTGAAATAAAAGGTTGAGCCTTTCCCCTCTTCGCTTTCGACCCAGATTCTGCCTCCCAACATTTCGACGTATGATTTCGCTATGGCCAAACCCAAACCGGCGCCTTGATAATTACGGGTAATTGACTCACTGACTTGCCTGAACCGCTCAAAAATGATTTCCTGTTTGTCACTCGAAATCCCAATGCCTGTATCTTTAATGAAAAATTCCAGTACGTCACCCTGATGCTCCGTTTTTAGGTTGTACCCAAATTCTATTGACCCTTTATCTGTAAATTTTATGGCATTTTTAACAAGGTTGGTCAGAATTGAAAATATTTTCTCCCGGTCAGTATGAATAACAGCTTCTTTCCCAAATAACGATTTTTTACAGGGAAACTGAATTCTCTTTAAATCCATCTCAGGTTTGAAGAAGGTATGTATATAATCCATTTGCTCGTTTAGATCAGATTCCTTCAAATGAACCTCCGTCATCCCCGATTCTATTTTCGAAATAACAACAATATCATCAATGATATTGAGCATTCGGGTACCGCTTTGCTCAATGAGTTCAAGATACTCTTGTCGTTCTTCACCCGAAAGATCAGCCTCTTTCAGTATGCCTGCAAAACCTAAGATGCCGTTCATCGGAGTCCGAATCTCATGCGACATATTGGCTAAAAATGCAGATTTTAAACGATCGCTTTGTTCTGCGCGTTCTTTGGCAATGATCAGTTCTGCGGCCCGTTTTTCTTTCTCCTCGTTCTGAAAGACAAGTTCTTTATTGGCAATGATTAACTCATCCGCCCGCTTTTCTTTCTCCTCGTTCTGAAAAGCAAGTTCTTTGTTAGCAATAACCAGTTCTGCCGCACGTTTCTCTTTTTCATCGTTTTGCAAGAAAAGTTCTTTATTGGCAA
>JAENWI010000214.1 GCA_016650115.1 Peptostreptococcaceae bacterium
TTCCATGTACCATGGAGATTAGCGAATTTTCCAGTATGATTCTGGCTGGAAACGGACCTGATCGGAGCAGCTTTCTGTCTTCTTTTTTTACATTAGTTGGGACCCATGGTTTGCATGTAAGCTTTGGATTGATATGGATTGCGGTGATGATTCGTCAGGTGGTTTCTATGGATTTAACTTCCGGTGTGCGTTCCCGATTGATGCGCCTGAGTTTGTTCTGGCATTTTCTTGATTTCATCTGGATTGGGGTATTTACTTTTGTCTATCTTTTGGGTTATTTGTAAAATAAACAGCATAATAACCCGGGCAATTATCTAACCTGAATAATACACAAATTACATAAAAAATGGGTAAGTAATTTTGTTATATCTTTGATATTTAGTATCTTAGAGTTGTGATAAACATAAAAAAACTTACCCATGAATAAAAATACTTTTTCTTCTGAAGACAAGCAAGGAATAAGCCCAAAAAATGTCAATCCGGCCCTTTTCAACCTTTCAGAGTTCAATAAAAAGCCTGTTGAAGTGCGGTTCACCCTTGATGAAACATCAAGTGATGGTGGGCTCCTTTTGTTGAATGAAATTGACAACCAGATAGGCTTGTGCGAAAAATTGTCTCAATGTATTGAAGATCACCGCCACCAAAGTTATGTCCGCCATAGTATCGGTTCAATGATCCGGCAACGGACAATGCAAATAGCTGCCGGTTATGAAGATGCCAATGATTGCAATTTTTTAAAGGACGATGGTATCATAAAACTTTGTTCCCAGAGCGATAAACCGCTGGCCACCCAGCCAACTATGTGCCGCCTGGAGAACCAGCCAAAATCAACAGAGCTTTATAAAATGGCAAAAGTATTTGTTGACCATTTTATCGGTTCCTATACCGGTGCCCCCAGGTTCATTATCCTTGATTGCGACGATACAAGTGCCCTGGCTTATGGGCAACAGGAATTGGCCTTGTTCAATACATACTATGGGGATCATTGCTTTATGCCCTTGCACATTTACGAAGGGGTATCTGGCAAGCTGGTCACCACCATCCTGAAACCGGGGCGCAGGAGCAAAAGTGTAAATGTGTTTGCCATTTTGAAAAGGCTGGTCAATTACCTTCACCAATACTGGCCCGATACTTTGATCATCCTCAGGGGGGATGGGCACTTTTGTTCCAAAGAATTTATGGACTGGTCACATAACGACCAGGCCACTGGGTTTATAACAGGGCTTACGGGCAACAAAACATTGAACAAGCTGGCAAAAGTTACAATTGAAAGTGCGGAAAGGGAATTCAAACAATATGGAAAACCTGTAAAAAGGTACCATTCCTTCCAATACAAAGCCGGTACGTGGGGACACCCCCAGAGGGTTGTGGTCAAAGTTGAGGCCAACAGCTTCGGCACCAATGTAAGGTACATCACCAGCAACCTTAAAGTTGTAAGGGCAAAGGCATTGTACGAACAGGGATATTGCGCCAGGGGTGCTGCTTCTGAACTAAGGATAAAAGAACATAAAACCTACCTGCTCTCAGACAGGATGTCTTGTAACAGTTTTATGGCAAACCAATTCCGTTTGTTCTTACATTCAGCTGCATACGTTTTGATCCATACCCTTCAAACTGAAATGCTAAAAGGAACAAAGTACTGTAAGGCAACAATGAAGACCATACAACTCAAAATAATAAAAGTGGCCGCAAAAGTAAACTTTATGAAAACAAAAGTAAAGATAGAACTGCCAAAGGAATTTTTAACTGCCCCGGAGTTCAAGAAATGTTTTAATATGTTTGAAGTTCTCAGGATTTAAACAATTACCACAAAAATCGTTCTTTGAAATTTTGATAACAGATGTAAACAGGAAAACGCTAATTTTAACTGAACGGAAGAGCTATGTCTTTTCATATAAGAAAATGAACCACAAAAACAGATCAACACACTAACTGGCAAAAAAGAAACCCCCAAAACTTAAAAATCATACTAAATTTGCTCTCAATAAATGTTTATGAATTATTCAGGCTAATTCGCATTATTTCAATTATATAAACTTACGAAATACTCAATTTAACACTGTGATTTAAAAGCTGATTCAGGAAGTTATGATTTCTATTTAGCCCCTCCAATTTGCCTAGAACCTCTCAGCTTTTTGAACCATTATGGGTTTCATCGTAAAACCTGCACAGAAGCAGCGGATTTAACGAATCGAACTAATAATCGGGATAGCAGAAATAATTCCATAAGTTAATGGAGAGGTTTAAAAGCAATTTTAATAAACAGATATACAGTAGTTTGAAAAGAATTGATGCTTTTTTATTTCTGCAAATAAATGATGACGCGAAAAAAATTGAGATCAGAAAACAAGAATCAATTTTTCAGTTTTCAGTATCGATTTTTTCAGAATTAATAATGTAAGTTATTATGGCAACGAACATATCTTTGAACTATAGGAAATTTGAATTTTATGACACAGACGTTACTATTTATAGTTTAGCTGGAGAGTTGTTTTACAAACCCTTATTTTTTTTATCCCGCCGCTCTCGAAAAGAGGCTGTCCCACCAGGTAGCCTCTTTTTATTTATGAAGTTAAATCGTATTTTACTTATGTAAAAATTCCCTCAAACCTGATCAATATCCTATTAACATCCGTTCTAATTCCCTAATTTTAGGGAAAAATCAATAAAATTATTATCATGGCCAAAATCAACAAAATAGATGCCTTAAATTATCATCAAAAAGGCCGACCTGGCAAAATTGAAGTTGTTCCAACAAAACCTCACAGCACGCAGTACGACTTATCGCTGGCCTACACTCCCGGCGTTGCCGAACCCTGTCTTGAAATTCAAAA
>JAENWI010000005.1 GCA_016650115.1 Peptostreptococcaceae bacterium
AATGGGAGTCGTTGTGAAAAGGGCCAGATTTTTTCTTACATGCCAGGGGAAGTACTATGGGGGCAAGGATATTGTTGCGGAAACCATTCGGGGCCAGGTTTTACTGCAGGAAAATATCAGAGAGAAAATGACATTAACGGGGGAAGAAAATCAAATGTCAATGTTCAAGTCGGAAAAAGACCTTAGAATTGAAACGGGGGGTGGAATATGGCCAGCTATATCTACGATGCCAGCTTTGAAGGTTTTTTAACATGTGTTTACACCAGCTATTACCAGGAAAAAGCCACCGCTATCAGTTCAAAGGAAGAATATCAAGGCAGCCTAATTGATGAGCCAATTGAAATTGCTACCGATCAGGGAAAGGCAATAAGAGTATACAAAGCGATAGAAAAAAAAATATCGGTGATTGATTTAAGAAGAATATATCGGGTGTTCAATTCTTCTCTTCCTGGTAAAGAAATGGCTATTTTATCTTATGTTGAATTAGGTTTCAAACTTGGGGATAAAATAAGTTTGTATCACACCGAGCCAATCGTGAAAAAAATCGAGAATGCTCAATACAAGGTGGGAAGAGAAATTGAAAGAATGCTTGGCCTGACCAGGTTTTCTGGATTGAATGGAGGAATTTTGTATGCAAAAATTGAGCCGGAGCATGACATCCTGGAATTTATAGCAGGGCACTTCAGCGACAGATTGAAAAATGATCCGTTTATCATTCACGACGCAGGAAGAGGGAAAGCCATTATTTCACAGGGAGGAAACTGGTATATTTCCAGTTTTACTGATGAGGATTATCAGGAAATGCCATCCATCAGTAAAGATG
Source organism: Peptostreptococcaceae bacterium (assembly GCA_016650115.1). Lineage (GTDB taxonomy): Bacteria > Bacillota > Clostridia > Peptostreptococcales > Anaerovoracaceae > JAENWH01. The sequence goes on from JAENWI010000005.1 coordinate 824, forward strand.
AAAATGACATTAGAAAACTATGGAAAAAATATTTTGAAACGATAGCAATCAAGGAAAGATTGAACCCTAAATGTCAAAAGAATTTAATGCCTGTCAGATACTGGAAAAATTTGACGGAAATGCTTTAGAAGTTGACGATTTGAAGGGTGTGGGCTATACTAATGTTATAGTATAAAATAGTATAGTGAGGAGCAGAATATGAAATATTTACTTTCCGACAGAATGCAGGGTATGGAAGCATCTGCAATCAGAGAACTTTTAAAAGTAGCACAGGACCCGACTGTAATTGCTTTCTCCGCTGGCAATCCGGCACCGGAAAGCTTTCCAATCGCAGAAATGGCAGAAATTTCAGCCTCGATTTATAAGAACTCCCCATCCAAGGCATTTCAATATGGAATTTCTGAAGGGTATCCTCCGCTTAGAGAATTAACTACAAAACGGCTTAAAGAAAAGCTGAATATTGGTAAGGATTTTGATCAGTTAATTATAGTTTCCGGGGCACAGCAAGGAATGGAACTTTCCACTAAAATGCTTACCAATCCAAAGGATACAGTTATATGTGAATCTCCAAGTTTTATTGGTTCCATTAATGCCTTTAAATCTTACGATTTAAATTTAAAATCAGTGGAGATGGATGAGATGGGGATTGTTCCTGAATCGCTTGAAGCTATTGTAAAAGAAGACAACCGGGTAAGATTTTTGTATACAATTCCCACCTTCCAAAACCCGTCAGGGAGAACAATGACTCTGGAAAGAAGGAAAAAAATCCTGGAGCTTGCCAGGAAATACGACTTTCTTATATTGGAAGACAATCCTTATGGGGAGTTGCGGTATACTGGGGAGGAAATTCCTACAATTAAGAGCTTAGATGATGAAGGCCGTGTTATTTACGTTGGATCCTATTCGAAAGTGCTTGCACCAGGAATCAGAATCGGGTTTATTTGCGCACACAAGGACATCATTGCAAAAATGGTTATTGCAAAACAGGTGTCGGATGTTCATACCAATCAGTTCTTTATGATGGTTGCAGCTGAATATCTGGAAAAGTGCGATCTTGATCAGCATATACTAAACGTAAGAAAACTGTATAAGAACAAGCTTGACTTAATGGCTGGCTGTATTGAAAAATATTTCCCTGAAGAGGTGATTTTTCATAAACCGGATGGTGGACTATTTTTATGGTGTCAGCTTCCAGAAGGCTATGATGCAATGGGACTATGTAAATTAGCGGGTGAAAAGAAGGTTTCAATTGTTCCGGGAAGAGTTTTTGAAGTGGATGATAAAGAAATTTCAGGAACATTCAGAATGAACTTTTCTACGCCGAGTGATGAGAATATCGTGAAGGGTGTGGAAATTTTAGGGGCTGTATTAAAGGAATATCTGAAAAACAATAAACCAGTTTAGAGTGTGAAATAATGGACAACAGACTAAAAAAAATTATTAAAGAAAGCGAAAGCATTGTATTTTTTGGGGGTGCAGGCGTATCAACTGAAAGTGGAATCCCCGACTTCAGATCAGAGTCGGGGCTTTACTTTGCTAAGCAGAAATACGGTTATTCGCCAGAAGAGATTCTTTCTCACACTTTTTTCATGAATAAAACAGAATTGTTCTTTGATTATTACAGAAACAATATGATTTATTTGGAAGCGAGACCAAACCAGGCCCATATTACACTGGCACGCCTTGAGGCACAGGGAAAGATCAAGGCAGTAATCACTCAAAACATCGATGGTCTGCATACAATCGCAGGGAGTGAAATAGTGTACGAACTCCATGGCTCTGTCAGAAAAAACAAGTGCATGAAATGTAATGCCAAATACAACATTGAATATATTGTTAATTCCAAAGAAATGATTCCACGCTGCGAAAAATGTGGAGGGATAATAAAACCTGATGTGGTTTTATATGAAGAAGGTTTAGATGATGCTACAGTAAAAGCCTCTGTAAATGCAATCGGCAATGCAGATACGCTGATTGTCGGCGGAACCTCTTTAGTAGTATATCCGGCAGCAGGGCTTTTGAATTACTTTAAAGGAAAAGAAATAGTTCTGATAAATAAGTCGGAAACTGGATATGACGAAAGAGCGTCGCTGGTGATTAATGATAGCATCGGAAAGGTTTTGGGGAATGAATGATAGATCAGGGCTTGGCTGTTTTGCTTTGGGTAAAACGTGGTATAATTATATATTGGGGAAAAAGAAAGGAATTTATTTAAAATGAAAATATTAGTAGCAAATGATGACGGAATCAGGGCAGAGGGAATTTACCAACTGGTAAGAGCACTTTCTTCAGTCGCGGATATATATGTGTGTGCACCTGACGTACAAAGAAGTGCAAGCGGTCACAGTATAAGCATAGGGATGCCACTCAAAATTGAGGAAGTACAGTTTGAGAACGCAAAAATGGCACTGGAGATTACGGGTACTCCAGCTGATTGCGTAAAACTGGGGTTGAAGGTTTTAGGAAATAAAGGGATTAAAATTGATATGGTATTCTCAGGAATAAATCATGGCGGAAATTTAGGAACGGACACTTTATATTCGGGAACTGTTTCTGCTGCAATTGAAGGAGCTTTTAACGGAATCCCTTCCATAGCTGTTTCCGTAAATGACCACGCTCCGACGAGCTTTGAATATGCCTGTGATTTGGCGGTAAAAACATTAAAAAAAGTATATGGAAAATTAGACTGTGACACAGTGCTTAACATTAATGTCCCTAATTTGCCAGCTGAACAAGTGAAAGGCCTTAAATATACAAGACTGGGAAAGCGCGAGTATGAAAACTGGTTTAGAGAAGAAAAAAACGAAGAAGGCAATAAGGAATATTGGTACTCGGGAGTACCGGTAATATATGAAAATCTGGCAGAGGATATAGACGTCATATCTATGCAGGATGGTTATGCATCAATAACACCATTGCATTATGACCTTACAAGCCACAAGCTATTAGATGAATTAAAGAAGTGGGGGATTGAGGAATGATGGATTTGAAAATTAAAAAAGAGGATGCTGTTTTAGTTGTTATAGATTTGCAGGAAAGATTGATGCCTGCAATGAAAAACAGTCAGGAACTTGAACAAAAAATGGTCAAACTTATAAAAGGGTGTGGTGTGTTGGGGTTGCCAGTCATAACCACGCAGCAATATACAAAGGGATTGGGAGAAACAATCGGATCAATTAAAGAGGCGATGGGTGAGAATTTTTTGCCAATTGAAAAAACCAGCTTTAGCGCCATGGGTGAACCGAATTTTGTGGAAATACTTGAAAACAGTGGGAAAAGGACGGTTATTCTTACTGGCATCGAGGCCCATGTTTGTGTTCAGCAGACAGCACTGGATTTGCTTGAAAAAGGATTTCGCGTCTTTTTAGTGAATGATGCTGTCTCTTCAAGAGATAATACTGACAAGAAATATGCCCAGAGAAGAATCTGTGAAGCAGGAGCCGTAGGAACAACATATGAAGCCATACTATTTGAACTTTTAGGCGGGGCAAAAGAAGAAGGATTTAAGAAAATTTCCGAGATTGTGAAATAATATGTTTATGTTGAATAATAAGATTACAATAGAGAGCAGAGCAATCCTTGAGAAATTCCTAGGCGGCTTCGATTACAACACCTCAGGTATGTCGTTTTCATCTTTATACATGTGGCGGGATATTAACGATTTCTGCTGGCAGAAAATAGGAGACTATATTTGTATTTCGGGGCTCAGCCATTTGGAGGTTGATAAACAGGAACCATTTCTATTTCCTCCATTAACTAATAATGGCAAGTATGATTCTTCCTCTTTGAGAAAAACAATTTATGCTGCGAAGAAAATATTTGAAGACAAAGGGTATGAATTTTCTATCAGACTCATGCCAAAACACATGATAGAAATAATAGAAGAAGCCTGCCCAGGTGAAATTGATTTTCTGGATGACAGGCCAAATTACGATTATGTTTATACAAAGCAGAGCTTGATTGAACTGAAAGGAAGAAGCCTACACAGCAAAAAGAACCATCTTAATTATTTTTTTAACAATTATTCGTATGAATATGTCAAGTTGACGTCGTCCATGGCAGATAAAGCCATGAAATTCATTGAAGAGTTTAATAAAAGGAAGAAATTATCTGAGCATGAGATGAAGCTGCTGAAAATGGAAGAGAGAGCAATGCTTCATGCTTTTCAAAATTTAGAAAAAGTTGGGTATTTAGCAGGAGCAATTATTATAGATGGAAAAATTGAAGCACTCAGTATTGGAGGTCAAATTAACAAAAACACTGTAACCGTTCACGTGGAAAAGGCTAATACTGATTTTCGGGGGATATACCAGGCAATTAATAGTGAATTCTGCAAACATATGCCGGCGGAAATAACTTTAGTAAACAGAGAAGAAGACATGGATATTATGAATTTAAGAAAAGCGAAATTGTCATATAAGCCTATTTGGATGGAAGAAAATTATATAGGAATCTTCAAAAAATAAATAAATTGGAAAAGTTCAGAATAATTGGAATATCTCAGAAAATCGTTAAAACATTAACTTGTGTTTTAAAACCGAAAATAATGGAGTATAATTAAAGCATATTAATTATTTGAATTTGGGTTAACAATACTTTAAAATTAGGAGGAACAGTATGAGAGAAGTAGTAATAGTAAGTGCAGTAAGAACTCCAATAGGGAGTTTTGGTGGAGTTTTAAAAGGTACAAAAGCAGTAACCTTGGGAGCAGTAGCAGTAAAAGAAGCAATTAAGAGAGCGGGTATTGACCCTGCAATCATTGATGAAGTTGTATTTGGTAATGTACTTCAGGGTGGACTTGGACAAAATGTTGCACGACAAGTTTCAATGGCAGCAGGAATCCCAAAGGAAGTTCCATCAATGACAATTAATAAAGTGTGTGGATCAGGACTGAGAGCGATTGGACTCGCAGCATCTATAATAAAAGCGGGAGATGCTGATATTATTGTTGCTGGTGGTACAGAAAGCATGTCGCTTTCAAACTACGCCATACCGGCAGCAAGATGGGGCGCTAGGATGGGTGACAATAAAATTGTAGATATGATGACAAATGACGGCCTTATGGATGCTTTTAATGAATATCATATGGGTGTTACAGCAGAAAATATTTGTGAACAGTGGAATTTAACAAGAGAAGAGCTGGATGCTTTTTCAGCAAATTCACAGCAGAAAGCAGAAGTTGCAGTAACTTCCGGAAGATTTAAAGATGAAATCGTCCCTGTAGTTATACCAGGCAAAAAGGGAGATATAGTTTTCGATACGGATGAGGGTCCTAGGTTTGGAACAACAAAAGAAAGTCTTGGCAAGTTAAGACCAGCTTTCAAAAAAGAAGGTGGAATGGTTACTGCAGGTAATTCTTCCGGTATTAACGATGCAGGAGCAGCGGTAATCGTTATGTCAAAAGAGAAAGCTGATGAATTAGGAATTAAATATCTTTGTAAAGTGAAGGGTTATGCCTCAGTGGGCGTTGATCCAAGCATTATGGGTATTGGTCCGGTTCCTGCTACAAAAAAAGCATTGGAAATTGCTGGTTTGACAGTTGCAGAGCTTGACCTTATTGAAGCAAATGAGGCATTTGCAGCACAATCAGTTGCAGTTGGAAAAGAACTTGGATTTGATCCCGCAAAATTAAATGTTAATGGTGGAGCAATTGCACTTGGACATCCAATCGGATCATCCGGATGCAGAATATTTGTAACACTTATTCACGAAATGCAGAAGAGAGACTCTAAATATGGCCTTGCTACTCTTTGCATTGGTGGCGGACAAGGAACAGCACTGATCGTTGAAAGGTAAGCCCATTATAAGCATCCGACATTGGGCTTGGGTTTTCTGAAACCCTTGCAATTACTCAAGTAAAAAAAAGTTATCCACAGAAAACCTGTGGATAACTTTTTTTAGTATGCCCAGTATGGGCGACGTTGCTTACATTAACTTAACTTAATTCAACTTAACTCTTGAGCATTAAAACAGGTTAGTTATTAGCAGCAACGGATTATTATTGTACAAGTCTTTTGCCATTACAGAACTGTCAAGAGAAGTTAAAATTGCAAAAGTGTGTTCGGGGCTGATAAGATTAATTACGGGAATCATGACAGCCAGGATAATGTACAAAACAATCATGCCTTTAAAGAATCCAAAGCCGAGACCTAAAAGACCATCAATTAATCCAGTAGGGCCCTTCCTGTTTTTCTTGGAAAAAATAATGGTGATGAAATACAGGAACAGCTTAACCACAATGACGACAATCAAAAAAGAAATGAGGACCATAATCAGATCTGTCAAACTGGAGGCAATATTTGAAGAAACTGTACTGGTGACATTGTTTGCAAAATCGCCGACCAAACTGGGGATTCCTTCTGATTCCAAAGAACCCGGTGGTGCTCCCTGCGGCATTTTGCTCAAAAGTTTGTCATTAATGGCAGTATAAAAAAAATCTTTTGAAATTAAATATTCTTTTACTCGCGGCGCAAAAAAGAAACCGCAGGAAAGAGAAATAAGCCAACCCACCAGATGTAGAAAGGTTGAAATAAAACCATTTCGATAGCTTATTGCCATTATTACAACCAAAATGGAAAACAGAATAATATCAATAATCATATTTAGCGCCTCCTTTGTACAGTATTTGTGCCAGATATCCTAAGCAAAATGGTAGAATATGGGTTTATTTAAGGTTTTCAGGATTCAGGCATTCAAGTCCCGGAATCACAAAAAGGCCATCTTTTCTAATCAGAACATCATCAAACCAAATCTCACCACCGCCGTATTCGGGGCGTTGAATCATCACAAGATCCCAATGCAGAGCTGATATGTTCCCGTTAAAAGCATCTTCATATGCTGCACCAGGAGTGAAATGAAAAGAACCTGCAATTTTTTCGTCAAATAAGGTGTCTTTCATTGGTTCCAGAATAAATGGGTTAACTCCGATGGCAAACTCTCCAACATATCTTGCGCCAGCATCAGTATCTAACAGTTCATTTATCCTGACAGTATTATTTGATGTAGCCTTTACGATTTTGCCTTTTTCAAATTCAAAAACGATATTTTCAAAAGTAAAACCTTGTTCCTCGGAAGGTGTATTATAAGATATTGTACCATTAATTGACTCACGAACAGGGGCGGTATAAACTTCTCCATCGGGGATATTCATAGTTCCGGCACATATGATGGACGGAATACCTTTTATGCTAAAGGATAAATCTGTTCCAGGTCCAATTAAATGAACTTTATCTGTTTTGTCCATAAGGCTGGACAAATTGATCATAGCCTGACCCATTTTCTCGTAATCCATAGTGCATACGTCAAAGAAGAAATTTTCAAAAGCCTCCTGGCTCATGTTGGCCAATTGGGCTAAAGATGGGTTTGGAAATTCAAGAACCACCCATTTTGTCTTATTTACTCTGTAATCAAAGGCTGGTTTGAGTTTGCTGAAATACATGTTCTGTTTGGATGCAGGGACATCTGCCAGTTCTGATGTATTATCACCGGCACGAACAGAAATGTAGGCGTCCATACCTTCAATCTGCTTTAGTAGATACTCGTTTAAAAAATCAAGCTGATTTTCGGAAGACCCTAACATGATTTCCCGAAGAATTGAAGCATCTCTAATATTTACATATGGAAAACCACCTTTGGCATAAACATCTTTTATGAGCTGGCGTATTAAGTTTTTTGTACTGGTACCTTCATATTCAATTAAAACTTTCTCCCCTGATTGAATGTTCGTGGAATAGTCCACTAAAACTTTTGATAACTTGTTAATTCTGTCATCCATCTCGGTCTCCTTATTTTATGTTTAATTATATTATCTGTATTGTATTAACAATTTGATGTTATAATGATATTATATTCCATAATAAAAATAACCGCAATCCAAAATAAGCCGTTTCAAGCTTTTGAGGTACATTTCTATTTTACAAGTGTCAAAGATCCATGAAGGGGATGTACCATACACCACTAGGATATTTCTTCTTTGGGTATGCAACAAAAACCGAATAATTTGATTTAAAATACAATACAAAAAGGTGACGGATTTAATCCGTCACCTTTTTGTATTAAAGATTGAATATTCATATTAAGTATGGTAATATTGTAAAGTATATGAGAAATTTTATGAAAGACGCTTTAATGGAAGCTGAAAAGGCCATGTCCAAAGGGGAAGTCCCTATTGGTGCAATCGTGGTCAAAAGTGGCGAAATTATCGGCAGAGGTCACAATTTAACAGAGTCCTTAAAAGACCCAACGGCTCATGCTGAGATCAATGCAATCAGGGAAGCATCTGCTTTTTTAGGTGGATGGAGACTTACAGGCTGTATCATGTATGTCACCGTTGAGCCTTGCCCAATGTGTGCAGGTGCTTTGGTGTGGTCAAGGATGGCAAAGTTATATATTGGAACAATGGACCCAAAAGCGGGAGCATGCGGTTCCATATTTAATATAGTTTCTTGTAACAAACTGAATCATGAAATAGAAATTGAAATAGAAACAGGAGTTATGCAGCAAGAGTGTGAAGGCATAATGAAAGACTTTTTTAAAGAACTCAGGAAAAAGAAATCGGAGGAAATTCAGATATGAAAAGATTAGGGGCAATCATTAGCCTTACATTATTAATTGTCATGTTAACCACATCGTTTGCTTTTGCAGGGACATTGGAACTTGTAAGCAGTTATCCAGAGGATGGAGACGGAGGGTTTCAGATTGAAAATACGGGTGTGAAATTATATTTTAATGAAGATGTTATAAACAAGGATAATAATGCAGTCAATGATAAGGCCATAAAAATTGTGAATGCAAAGGGCGAAAAAATGCCTGTGAAATTATTCTACAGCACTAAAGAAGAGGGGCTGGTTTTAGTGCTAATTGAGAAAACCCTAGAAAGCAACTCAGAATACACCTTACACGTAACGGAGGATTTTACGGCTGCAAACGGAGATCTTATTTCGAAGCCTATCAGCCTTACATTTAAAACAAGAGATGTGTCAAAAGATACGACTGTGAATATGGTGCTAATGGGGCTGATGTTTGTTGGTGTTTTATTCTTTTCTTCCAGGAATATTAAAAAACAAGCAGCGAAACAGCAAGAGGAAAAAGCAAAAGACGATAAAGTGAATCCTTATAAAGTTTCAAAAGAAACGGGTAAGTCAGTGGAAGAAGTTGTACAGAAAAATGCAAAAGAAAAAGAGAAGAAGGCTCGTCAAGAAGCAAAAAATAAGCCTAGTGGCGAAAAAGCAGTAAATGAAGAAAAGCAGACAGGTGCTCAAGATAAAGGGCCAAACCACTATAAAGTAACTTCACCAAAGCCTATTTCGTTAGCCGGCAGCAGTTATAAGACCGGTAGAAAAGCAAAGGCTGAAGAAGCAGCAGCGAGAGAAGCAGCCGCAAAAAAGGCGGGGACAACCAGGCCTAAGAACCAATCAGGTAAAACAAAAAACAAGAAAAAGTAGGTTTAAAATATTAGAAAATGAGCGGATGTCCGCTCATTTTCTAATTAAATGTCTAAATCAAAAAATTAAAGAAGGTGAGAAATTGCAAACTTTAACGAAAAAAATTACTCTGAGATCTTTTGCAAAAATAAATCTATCAATAGATATTATTGGGAAGCTTTCCAATGGTTATCATGAGGTTGATATGATCATGCAGCAGCTTGAGCTTCATGATAAGGTTAAGGTTACATGGGAGCCTGCTGATGAATGGTCCATTAACGTATCAACCAATAGAATATATATTCCGACAGATCACAGGAATATTGCCTATAAGGCGGCACAAAGCATGATTGAGATTGTAAAGGGAAATCATAAAGGCAAAATAGATATAAAAATCGAGAAGCGGATTCCTGTAGCAGCTGGCCTGGCAGGCGGCAGCGGGAATGGAGCTGTTGTTTTGCTGGCATTAAATCATCTTTGGGGATTGGGATTTGACGTGGCGAAACTATGCGAAACGGGAGCAAAGTTGGGTGCGGACGTGCCATTTTGCATCATGGGATGTGCCAGGAGCAATAAACTGCTCGGTACAAAGATGAATAATGATCCTTTAGCCTGCTCCTGTGCAAGGGCGAGAGGAATAGGAACTGACCTGGAGCCAATAAAAACAGGATTGGATTGTTTTGTAGTTTTAACAAAACCGCCAATAAGTGTTTCTACGAAAGAGGTATATGAAAGGTTAGATTTAAGCGGAGAATTCGAAAGACCGGATAATAATCAGCTGGAGGCCGGACTTAAAGAAAAAAACTATTATAAAGTAACAAAAAATATGATTAATGTACTTGAAATTTATACCATAAACAGTTATCCTATTATCATGTATACAAAGAACAAGGCGATAGAGTTCGGGAAACCATTACAGGTATTAATGAGTGGTAGCGGCCCCACTGTTTTTGCTATTTATACTAACAAAGAAAAAGCTAGATCAGCAGCAGATTATTTAAAAAAAATAAATAGGGATACATATCTGACTAGAACCACTTTATAGAAAAATATAATGATAGAAGAGGGAGAAAAATGCTTAATTTTGATATTCAAAACCATAGACCCTTGAGGGAAATTGTTTATGAAGAATTGAAAATTCTTATTGTAAAAGGCAAGATACAACCAGGGATGAGACTTATGGAAGAAGAACTTGCAGAAGATATGGGGGTTAGCAGAACACCAATCAGAGAAGCCATTCGAAAGTTGGAAAAAGAGGGCCTGATTACAATAGAACCTAGAAGAGGGGCTTATGTATCACAACTTTCCAGCCAGGATATGGTGGAAATTCTGGAAGTCAGACAAAATGTGGAAGGCTTTGCTGCTGAGCTGGCTGCAAAAAGAATTACTGAAGAAGAAAAAACAAAACTTAGAGAAATTGCAGAAGAGTATGAGATTGCTGTGAAACAAAATGATATGGCTGCCATGATAAATGCGGATACGGCATTCCACCATATTATCGTTGAAGCCACCAGAAACAAAATATTGATTCAAATGGTGGAGCAGCTTCAGGAATTGGTGCTCCGGTTCAGATATCTTTATTATGATAATTTCAAAAGGTCAGAGAAAATGACAGAGGAGCATAAAATGATTTACCAGGCAATTCTCGACGGAAAACCGGATATTGCCAAAGAATCAGCGGATATGCATATTAACAGATTGAAGGAGCTTGTTTTGTCTGAGGGAATTGGAAATAAGATTACGTCAACCAGATAGGATGAAAATAGCCGAAGACACGTCATAATTGACTCGCCTTCGGCTTTTGTATTTAGGACTTACTGAACAATTCAGAAAAGCGCCTGATTATAAAACTCGTTTTGCAACTTCAACCCCTTCTCGTGCATCTTTCACAAAAAAATCCGCACCAACAAAGGTTGCATATTCAGGATTCAAAACAGCGCCGCCAACCATAATATGGCATTCAATGCCAGCTTCCCTGATTGCAGATATGGTAATTTTCATGTTTTTCACTGTTGTTGTCATCAGTGCACTAAGACCGATCAACTTCACATGATGTTTTTTCGCAGCGTCAATAATATTTTTTACAGGAACATCTTTGCCAAGGTCTATTACCTCATACCCGTAATTCTGCAAAAGCATTTTCGCAATATTTTTCCCTATATCATGAATATCGCCAAGCACTGTAGCAACAAGAATTTTGCCTTTACTTGTTGATGGACCGTCAGAGCCTTTCACTTCTTTTATGACATCAAAGCAGGCTTTAACAGTTTCAGCAGACATCATTAGAGACGGAAGAAAGATTTCGCCTTTTTCAAAACCGTCACCCACCTTGTTCAGGGCTGGTATGAAGCATTCGTCTATGATTTCAAGGGGTTCTTTAGCCTCTAGAAGCGTGCGAACCTGTTTGGCCGCATCTTCCCTCCTGCCTTCGATAATAAGCTCTTCAAGCTCATCATAACTCGTTCTGATGAGCTTGAGTGTATTTCCACTCTGATTTTCAATAGGAGGCTTGTTCACCGAAGAATTTGCTTTATTTATATACGCCTGATTAATAAGATCATTATTGCTATCTGAATATTTCTCTATATAATTAGCGGAACCTATGTCCTGGCAATTTATAACTCTATAGGTATCAACAGCCCGCATCATTTCCAAAGACATGGGATTGAGAATTGGAACATCCAGACCGGCTCCCATGGCAGCGGCCAAAAAAGTGCTGTTCATCAAAGGTCTGTTTGGCAACCCAAAAGAAACATTGCTGACACCTAAAATTGTTTTTACACCTAAACGTGACTTCACTAGTTTTATCGCATCCAAAGTTGCCAGTACGCCGTTCTGCTGTGCAGAAACGGTTAAAGTCAGGCAATCTATAATAACATCCTCTTTTGGAATCCCATAGGAAGCAGCGGTGAGAACTATCTTTTCTGCTATGGCATATCTGCCTTCAGCTGTTTCGGGAATCCCGTCTTCATCCAGAGTCAGCCCAACAACAACAGCACCATATTTTTTTACAATTGGAAAAAGTTCAGCCATTACTTCTGCTTTACCATTGACAGAATTTACAAGTGGTCGCCCGTTACAGGCCCTTAGCCCGGCCTCAATGGCATGGATATCTGCACTGTCAATTTGAAGAGGCAGACTGGTTATTTCCTGAACTTTTTTAATGACCTGAGCGATGACGCCTGGTTCATCTATTTCAGGCAAGCCAACATTAATATCTAAAATATCGGCACCGCTTTTGCCCTGATCTATGGCCTCTCTCAAAATGTATTCAATTTGATTGCTTTTAAGAGCTTCCTTTAATTTTGGTTTGCCCGTTGGATTTATTCTTTCACCAATCACTGTTATTTTGTTATCAAGAATGACCGTCCTAGTGGATGAAGTAACTACGGTAATAAGCGGGGAAGAAATAACAACAGCAGCTTGCCTATCTGCAATTTTTCTGATTTCTTTGATGAAATCTGGGGTTGTTCCGCAACAACCACCAATTATTTTAACGCCTGCCTCCAACATTTTGGAAACATATCCGGCATACTCAAGAGGAGTGATTTCATAGACAGTTTTCCCGTCTATAATTTGAGGAAGCCCTGCATTTGCCTGCACAATGACAGGAAGTTTGCTGTATTCCAATATCTTTTCAACAATTGGCAGAAGTTCTTTTGGTCCCATGGAACAGTTCAGACCTAATGCATCAACGCCGAGACTTTGCAAAGTAATAGTTCCTGTAACAGAATCCGTGCCCGTAAAGGTTCTGCCATCCTGCTGATAAGTCAAACAGGCAATAACGGGCAGAAAAGTGTTCTCTTTTGCTGCAAGAATTGCGGCCTTGGTTTCATAAATGTCAGACATGGTTTCTATAATGATAACATCGGCTCCAGACTTTTCACCAATGATCATTTGTCTTTTAAAAAGCTCATAAGCTTCATCAAAACTTACTGAACCAAGTGGTTCCAAAAGCTGACCACATGGACCAATGTCCAAAGCGACATATTTTGCCCCGGACATTTTTGCTAAATGGACGCCGGCGCTGACTATTTCTTCTACTGTATATCCACAGCCTTTTAGCTTATATTCACTGGCTTGAAAAGTATTTGTGCTTACAACATCTGAACCCGCAGCCACATATTCCTTGTGAATTTCTAAAATCATTTCGGGATTTGTGATGCTTAAAATTTCAGGTAATTCACCGGCCTGAAGACCTTTTTTCTGCATCATCGTTCCCATCGCACCATCAAAAACAAGGATGTTGTTTTTGATATATTCCATGATATTCATCGATTATTTTCCCCCTGAAACTAATTCATCGAATTTTGTTTTACATGCTATAGCAATTTCCGGTTTATTCATCGAGTACACATGTATAAATTTATGCCCGTTTTTAAATAACGCTTCAATTTGATTGCAGGCATATTCAATCCCCGCTTTTTGCAAATCACCAGGGCTGTTTTCATATTTATGTAATATACGAATAATGGAGGAAGGAAGACTTACCCCACATTGAAAAATCATCCTTTGAACCTGTGATTTGCCAAGGATAGGCATTATACCGGCAACTAAAGGAATTGAAATACCTTTCGTTAAGGCTTTGTCGGCGAAATCATAAAATTTTTCGTTATCAAAAAACAGCTGAGATACTAGAAAGTCTGCACCTGCAACCTGTTTTGCGTATGCATGGCTGTAGTTGTCATCCAGGTTGTCGCACCCAATGTGCCCCTCAGGGTAAAAAGCGCCTCCACAGCAAAAGTCTCCACTTTCTTTGATAAACTCAATTAAGTTATAGGCATATTTGAAGTCGCCATCAGGATTTCCTGAAAAACCCTCGGGCAAATCACCTCTTAGTGCCATAATATTAACAATGTTATTAGATTTCAGATCTTCTAAAGTCGCTGATATGTCCGATGCTTTTGCCGCAATGGCTGTAAGATGCGCCATTGGCGTTGCGCCCAGTTTGTTTTGAATAAGGGAAGCAATGGTCGTGGTCATAGAGTTGCTTCCGGTGCCTCCGGCACCATAGGTAACACTGATAAACCCGGGGTTTAATCTGGCCATTTGACCCAGACTGTTTGTAATGGTTTCAAGTGCACTTTCCTGCTTTGGAGGAAAAACCTCAAAAGAGATGACGGGATCGTTTTTTTCGTATAATTCTTTAATATGCATATCTTAACCTCAAATTCTTTATAATAGGCCTATTTTACTACAATTATTCTTTAGGTGCAAGATAAATGGGGATTCGTGTTGATTTAAAATATCATGTTGTTTCTTTGTAACTATTGTATTTTTATGATAAAATATAAATACGAAAATTCTAAGGAGGGAAGCATTATGATAAAATATATGCAGAATTTTGAGAGATGGCTTAAAGAACCAAAGCTAGGAGAAAAGCTTAAGTTGGAATTGTTGGAATTAAAATCCCAGGGAGAAACAGCATTCCCGGAAATTGAGGATAGATTTTACAGAGATTTAGAATTTGGTACAGGTGGTTTAAGAGGAATACTTGGAGCCGGGACCAACAGAATGAATATACATACTGTTGCTAAAACTGTACAGGGCCTTGCTAACTATGTGACTGACAATTATGAAGAAAGATTGAAAAAAGGTAATAATAAAAAACCCTCTATTGCAATCAGTTATGACAGCAGAATAAACTCAGAGCTTTTTGCAAAGACGGCAGCGAAGGTATTAATGGTAAATTCAATAGATGTATATTTGTATAAAGAGCTAATGCCTACACCTGCACTTTCTTTCGCAACAAGGTATTATCATTGTGATGGAGGAATCATGATTACGGCCAGCCATAATCCATCAAAATACAATGGAGTAAAGGTTTATAATAAGGACGGCTGTCAGGAAACTCTTGAAGCGGCAAAAATAATAATGGAAAAAATAGAGTCATTGGATCCATTCAACGACATAAAAATAGACTCATCCACGGTTTTAAACCATGGTAAATTGACATATATTCCAGAGGAAGCAATAAGTGCATATATAGATGCAGTGCATAAAGAATTGATTCCCGTTGATTGCGAATTGGATAAATTAAATGTTGTTTACACACCATTAAATGGAACGGGAAACAAACCAGTCAGAAGAATTTTGAAAAAAATCGGAATCAAAAGTATCAATGTTGTGAAGGAGCAGGAAAATCCAGATGGATACTTTACCACTTGCCCTTACCCAAACCCAGAGAAAGAGGAAGCCTTAACACTTGCAAAAGCATTGTTTAGAGAGCTTTATGATCATGCAGAAAGCGATAGTGAACGGCCTGACGTTTTGCTGGCGACCGATCCGGATTCTGACAGAATTGGTGTCGCCTGCTTATATAATGATGAAATCAAGACACTTACCGGAAATGAAGTTGGGATATTATTATTTGATTTTATCTGCAACCATAGGAAGCTTCCTGAACATCCTGTTGCGGTCAGAACAATTGTTAGTACAAAAATGATTGACAGTATTGCAAAGAACTATGGTGTTGAAATTATAACAACCTTAACCGGCTTTAAGTTTATTGGTGAGCAGATTGGGTATCTGGAAGAAAAAGGCGAGTCGGAAAGATATATATTTGGATTTGAAGAAAGTGTCGGCTACTTAACTGGAGCCTATGTGAGAGATAAGGACGCTGTAAATGCGGCGATGCTGATTTGTCAGATGGTGGGATTCTATAAGAAACAGGGAATTACAATGTTCGAAAAACTTGAAGATCTATATAAGCAATATGGATACTGGAAAAATGATTTGATTGAATTTGCCTTTGAAGGTGCAAAGGGCATGCAGATTATGTCAGGCATCATGAATCATTTCAGGACAAAATATTATCAGGATTTTGCAGGCAAAAAAATTACTGAAATCGTTGACTATAAAAAGAAGACAAGAAGAATTATAAAAGGGAATAGTTGCAATTGCAGTATGGTGAGTGGAACAAGACCAACGAACCTTCCATCCTCAGATGTTCTGGAGTTTATTTTGGAAGGCGGCAGCTGTTTCGCTTTAAGACCTTCAGGAACAGAGCCGAAGTTTAAAATATACATAGGTTCAAAGGCAAATAATAGAAAAGAAAGTGCTGAAATCCTTGAACAGCTTAGTGAAGAGCTGGCGATCATCATAAAAGACATTACCAAGTAATAAAACAAGCAGGGGGGCGTATAATGGGAAAAGCTTTAATAGGAATTGATAAAAGTAAATCTTACAGAGTTTATCTTGCAATAACAACGGATATGGTTGAAGAAGCAAGAAAAATACATGACACAACACCCTTGGCAACCGCCGGGTTAGGAAGAGTTTTAACAGGTGCAGGACTAATGGGTTTATTATTAAAGGGGGAGAGAGAAAAACTGACCCTTCACTTCAAAGGAGACGGTCCTGCAGCGCAAATACTGGCAACTGCTCTAGGGGACGGCAGAGTAAAGGGATATATTGCCAATCCTGACGTCCAGCTTCCGCTTACTGAAGCAGGAAAACTGGATGTGGGGGGCTCTTTAGGGATAGGAGAACTGACGGTTATAAAGGATATTGGTTTAAAGGAACCTTATGTGGGTAAAATAGCATTTGTGACAGGGGAAATAGCAGATGATTTGACCGCCTATTTTTATATTTCTGAACAACAGAATTCTTCAGTGGCACTTGGCGTGAAAGTAGGTCGAGACGGAAAAGTACTGGCATCCGGAGGAATGATTATACAGATGCTGCCGGAATTCCAGCCGGAAGCGGTGGATGCCCTGGAAAAACTGATTGACGGGATGAAGCCTTTATCAACGTTGATTGAAGAAGTGATGATAAAAGCTTTAGGCAGAACAGATGAAGAGCTGCTGGATGATCTTTTGATTCATATTTTTGAGAACATGCCTGAAGAATACAGGGTCGAGAAAATTGGAAGCAGAGAGCTAAAGTGGGAATGCGACTGTTCTCGGGAAAGACTGGAGCAGGTTCTTATGACCATAGGCAGAGACGATCTGGAGAAAATCATCAATGAGGATGGACATGCAGAAATGGTTTGCCAGTTTTGTACAAAAAAATACCACTTCGAAAAAAGCGAACTGGAAAAAATCCTGGAGGAAATACGATGAAAAGGTTAGGAATACTGTTTGGTGGACGTTCCGGAGAGCATGAAGTTTCACTTATGTCTGCTGCCTCAGTGATTAGGGCAATGGATAACAGTCATTATCAGATTGTAATGATAGGTATTTCCAAAAGCGGCGAATGGCTAATATATGACGGACCTGTTGAATATATTGAAAATGGAGAATGGGAAAAGCAGGCCAGACATTTTGATATAGGTTCTTTAAAACAAGAAGCTGATATAGTTCTGCCTATACTGCATGGCCCTTACGGTGAGGATGGCACCATTCAAGGTCTCTTTGAAATGCTGGATATTCCCTATTGTGGATGCGGCGTCTTAGCTTCTGCTGTTGCCATGGATAAAATGATTTCAAAAGAATTATTTGTAAAAGCGGGGCTTCCCGTTTGTAAATACACATTGGTTTTCTCAGAGAAACTTGAACATCAAGGGGATAGGCTGGAAGAAGTTCTGAGAATTGAATCCTGCATTCCTTATCCAATGTTTGTAAAACCTTCTAATATGGGATCTAGCGTTGGAATAACCAAGGCGAAAACAAGAGAAGGTTTGGAAGAGGCTCTTCAGATTGCAAAGAAATATGACAGAAGAATCGTTGTAGAGGAAGGAATTGACTGCAGAGAGCTGGAAGCTGGTGTAATCGGGAATTTTGGAGCGGAAGTTTCTGTTATTGGAGAAATTCTTCCCTCAGCCGAGTTTTATGATTATAAGGCAAAGTATTTTGATGGCGGAAAATCAAAGATGTGTATTCCTGCTGAAATCAGTAAAGAATTATCAGAAAAAATACGGGAGCTGGCATTGCATGCCTATGAAACAATTGACGGATCAGGCTTTGCAAGAATAGATTTTTTCCAGGACAGGAAAAATGGTGAATTATATATAAATGAGATAAATACAATCCCTGGATTCACACGATTCAGCATGTTCCCTTCATTATGGGGGCAGGCGGGGGTTTTATATATGGAATTGATTGAAAGGATAGTGGAACTGGGATATGAAAGATATAATACTAAGAATAATAGGTAAGTCGCTGGTTGGAGAAACAGAGGAACAACAGATGGAATTTGTTACCGAGGGAAAATTTTACAAAAAAGGTAACGCTTTTTATATTGTTTATGATGAGAGCGAACTTTCGGGGATGCCTGGCTGTAAAACCAGTCTTAAACTGAACGAAAATAGCATTCGAATGAAACGTTACGGGAATGCAATAAGCCATGATACAATTATGGAATTTGAACGAGGAAAACGGTATGAGGGTTATTATGAAACGCCATTTGGGCACTTTGAAATGGAACTTTTGACCAATAGCATTAATAATACTGTTTCTAATGAAGGAACCGGTACAATAGATATCGATTACCACATAAGCTTAAAGGGCTTAAGTGAAGGCAGAAGCAGACTTAACATTGAAATATTGTCTTAATGAAGAAACGGGAAATGTTATTGTTATGAAGAATACAGGAGAAGAACATGGATAGAAAAATTGTAAAATTAATAGCAATTATAATTGTCGCGGCAATGATTATTACTTCATTTTCATTTGTAATTATGGCTCCAAGCTTATTTGGAGATAATAATTCAACTGTTTATGGAGCAGAAATAGCAACAAGCGAACAGCAACTTTCAGACCAGATGCTTTATCTGGAAAATTATATCAAATTTTTGAAAGAGAATTTCAAAGATAAGGTGGACTACCAGCTAATGATAGATGGTGCCTTTACTGGAGCAACCGATGCGTTGGGAGATAAGTATACAGAGTATTACAAAACAGAAAAAGACAGTTCTAATTTCCTGGAAAATGTGACAGGAGAGTTTTCGGGAATTGGTGTGACCTTGGAAAAAGATGATCTGGGGGCTAAAATCGGTTATGTTTTTATTGGGGCACCTGCTGCGAAAGCTGGAATTCAATCAGGGGATGTTGTTGTAAAAATTGAAGGAACGTCAGTTAAAGGGCAGAGCATCGAACAAATAAGCCTTAAACTTAAGGGATTGGCTGGCACAAAGGTTTTGGTAACTGTAAAAAGAGGAACCCAGGAATACAATTTTACTATTACAAGAGAAATCATAAAAGCCACAAGTGTTTATTCAAAAATGCTGGAAAATAATACAGGCTATATCCAAATCACAAATTTTGATAAGGATACAGATAGCGAATTTGAGATTGCACTTAGAGAAATTATCAGTAATGGAGCAACTTCCATAATTATTGATATAAGAAATAACGGTGGCGGTCTGATTTCTAGTGCTGTTGGTGTAGGGAATAAACTCATCAGAAATGGTGTAATTTTTCATTACGCAAAGCAGGGTCAAATAGAGGAAACCACATCCGCAGCAGGAGTCGCAAACTATACATTACCAACGGTTTTGTTGGTTAACGAAAATTCTGCCAGTGCATCTGAAATTCTTGCAGGAGCGCTGAAGGACAATAAGATTGCGACCTTAGTAGGAACGACAACCTACGGGAAAGGGATTGCACAAATTGTTACCAATGTGGGGAATGGCCATCAAGTAAAAGTTTCATCTTTTTATTTTACTACACCAAATGAAAATATAATCAATGGAAAAGGGATTGTGCCTGAGTATATTGTTGATAATTACGCAAAAAAAGGTGATGATGTTATTCTTGCCTATCAAGGCTTTGCACCAATGAATGAGCAAAAGAAACCTGCATTTGGAGCAGTTGGGCTAAATGTTTATGGAGCTCAGCAGAGATTAGCTCTCCTTGGGTATGATGTGACTGTTACTGGAACAATGGATGCAAGTTCATTTGCAGCCATAAAAAAGTTTCAGACGGACAATAAGTTTTTCTCTTACGGAGTGCTTGATTTTACAACGAGAGACAGATTGGCCCAGGCTTCTTACAACTTTGTTTTTGGAACAGGTGACGGAGACAGACAACTTGATAAGGCAATCCAACTATTAAATACAAGCCCAATATAAGCACCCGAGATTGGGCTTCAAGCCCAGTCTAGGATGCTTATATTGGGCTTCCTTTTTCAAAAAAAGGAGATAAAGCTTGAAATGTCAACTATTATTGCCTGTGGAAACTTATCCACAGGCTTGTTTTTGTTTTCAATTGTTTTTATATGTTTTTAATGGTTTTTCTTTTTTCCGACTTGTAGGCAGAGCCTTAATTTGTTATAATAATAAAGTTGTTTTTATTACTGAAAGGAAGGTGAGACTATGGGAAAAATAGGTTTTAGTGCAGAAAAGTATATTGAGGAGCAGTCAAAGCATATTCTTGAAAGAATTGCAGCGGGAGACAGTGAAAGACTATATTTGGAATTTGGCGGAAAGCTGGTGCATGATAAACATGCAGCAAGAGTGCTGCCGGGGTTTAACGAAAATGCGAAAATTGAACTGCTGCAAAAGCTGAAAAATAAGGCAGAAATTATTATTTGTATTTATGCAGGAGATATTACAACCAATAAGACAAGACAGGATTTTGGAATAACTTACGATCTTGAAGTCTTGCGTTTAATAGATGCATTTAGAAAATATGACCTGACAATCAACAGTGTTGTTGTTACCAGATATGAAAAACAACCAGCTGTTGATATGTTCATAAATAAACTAAATAGAAGAGGAATTAAAACATACAAACATACCTTTACGAAGGGTTATCCTACGGATGTGGAGATGATTGTCAGTGATGAGGGATATGGAGCAAATCCATATATTGAAGTGACAAAACCTTTAGTAGTTGTTACCGGTCCCGGCGGTGGCAGCGGTAAATTGGCAACATGTCTTTCTCAGCTTTATCATGACTATAGAAAAGGCATTAAAGTCAGATATGCTAAATTTGAAACTTTTCCAATCTGGAATCTGCCTCTGAAGCATCCTGTAAATGTTGCCTATGAAGCGGCAACGGCTGACCTTAAGGACGTAAATATGATAGATTACTTCCATCTTGAGGCATATGGCGAGACTTCCGTGAACTATAATAGAGACTTGGAGGTTTTTCCTGTAGTAAAAAGAATCATTGAAAAAATTACAAAGCAGGAGGCTGAATATAAATCTCCCACAGATATGGGCGTAAACAGAGCGGGTTTTGGAATAACTGATGATGCAGTTGTTCGGGAAGCGGCACTTCAGGAAATAATCAGAAGATATCTGATTGCGGAATGCAATTATAAAAAAGGTAAAAT
>JAENWI010000073.1 GCA_016650115.1 Peptostreptococcaceae bacterium
CTGGAGGAAGCAGCTGTTCTTATGAGAGATAACAGAATCAGCACTCTTGCGGTTGTCAGCAATGATAAGCTTGTAGGAATTATTACGGAGAGCGATATTTTTGAAGCTTTCATAGAACTGCTCGGTTTTAAAGATGTGGGTAGCAGAATTGCAATTGAATCCAATGATGTGCCTGGCGCACTAGGAGATATTGGGGAAATTTTCAAATTATTCAATGCAAATATTACTCATATAGCAGCTTACAGAGGACCAGGCGGAAGAAGTGATGTCGTTATCAGAACAAATGCCCTGAACACTGAGATGATAGAACAAAAGCTTAAAGAGCATGGATACGTTGTTTTAAGTGTAATAAGAAATCAAGAATAAATATATATAGTTTAAATGATAAAGGCCAATGAGGATTTCCATCTTTATTGGCTATTTTTTATTTAAGTTAGTGACTATATCAGTTATATATTATATAATTGAGAAAAATATTGTAAAAAATGGAGGTATAAAATGAAATTTTTATGGACAACACTGCAGGTTAGGGATATGGATAAATCATTAAGTTTTTACCAGGAGATAGTTGGTCTGAAATTAAACCATAGACAATTAGCAGGCCCAGGAATTGAGATGGCATTCTTAGGCGAAGGGGATACTCAAATTGAGCTTATTTGTAATAAGAATAATAGCAAAGCTTTTAATGGAGAAGGAATTACAATTGGTTTTAAGGTTGATTCATTAGAAGAAACGATGAAGATAATAAGAGAAAAAGGAATTATTGTTACAAAAGAAATTTTCATACCTAATCCACATGTTAAATTCTTTTTTGTTAATGACCCAAATAGTTTTCAAGTTCAATTTGTTGAACAAATGTAATAGATAAGGCAGAAGAAAGTTATGGGAACAACCAGAAAAATAAGAATGGCTACTTATCTTAATGATTTCAAATGTATTGGCGGGGTATGTGAGGATAACTGCTGTATAGGCTGGAGTGTCGAAATTGATAAGAAAACTTTCTTAAAATACAGAAATTTAAAAGATGTTGAGCTTAAAAAGATTGTAAATAAATATGTATATAAAAATGAGGGCTGTTATGACAGTAAGGTTGATTATGGGCTTGTTGAATTGAAAAAAAACAAGCATTGCCCTTTTCTAAATGACAAAAAGCTTTGCAGACTGCAGGCAAAACTGGGAGAAAAATATCTTTCAAATGTATGTGCCGGATATCCCAGACTGGTAAATGAAGTGAATGGTATTCTGGAATACTCTGCTACCATTTCATGTCCGGAAATAGCAAGACTGGCACTCGCAAATCAAGAGGGGATTGAATTCCAAGAAAAAAATGCTACTAACTTAAAAGATGACATAATAAATATTTATGTTAACTCAACAGATAATGACAATCATAGCTATGTCAAGTATTTGCAAGAGCTACGTGAATTAACAATAGACATATTAAAATCAAGAAAATATCCGCTTTGGGAACGTATTTTGATAATTGGACTGGTTTTTCAAATGATTCAAGAGTTTACCGATAAGAACGCAGTAGAAAAAATACCTGAACAAATTAAACAATTTGCAAAAAAAATGGATCATCAAGGATTCAAGGAAGAGCTTAGGATATTACCAGTAAATCAGTTGTTGCAGCTGGAAATTCTTAAAGAAATATCTGATAAATTCAATGATCCAAATGAAATTGACAGCAAAAAATACCTTTCATTTATAAATGAATTTTATCAGGGTCTTGGTGCAAATAAATACCACTTATTATATAAAGATTTCTATAAACCCTTTATGGACGAAAAGGAATACATACTGGAAAATTATCTGGTTAATTATGTTTTTCAAAGTTTATTCCCGGTAGCAGGTAATAATCAACCCTTTATGGACTATGAGCAGCTTGTAATCCGATACAGTTTGATAAAAATGTATCTTATTGGGATAAGCGGATTTAGAGATGGTCTCACAGAACCCCTGGTCATTGAATTTATTCAAAGCTTTTCAAAAGGTTTAGAACATAATTACACTTTTTTTGAAAAAACCGGTAAATATTTGCAGCAGAAGAATTATGATACAATGTACTACACATCCATATTAATCAAAAACTGATATAAATATGGAAAAAATACAGTGAACATGTTAAAATATTTAATAAATAAACTATTAGGAGGTTCTATGAATATTCGTAAAAAACTAGGTATGGATTTTGGAAATATAGATCCGATTGCCACAAATGAAGACAGGATTAAGTATATAAATTTCAAATTAGCATCCCTTGGCTTGCCAATATATCATTCAAATGATTCAAACCATACATCGAGTGAGAATTTAATTGAATTATTTGAAGATATCATTAAGGATTACAGAGAAAAAACACGTATGGCCAATGTGAATGAAATTGGGATATACAATAGGATAGATAATTTCTTTAAATCTTACTTTCGGGAAAATCTCTCAACACCAAGGGTACCGGAAAAATCTCTGGTTCTTGATCATTACGGCTTGGCAAGAGAAATGTCACTTCCGCCTGACGGGAACACATTCTTTAATGAGTATATAAGCAGCTACCGAATCAAACAGGGCATACTGAATAATCCGAAAAATGACAGACGGACAACAAAGGGATCATTTCACGTTGTGGAGGGTGGTCTTGCAATCCCTAATGATAAAAAAGCAGTACCTAAAGAGACTTTTCTTAAATTATATGAATCTGCGGTAAATCCTCCTGAAGAATTGAAGTTGCTTCCATTTACTGCAAACCAGGAAGAAAAGGTTAAAACATTTGTCTCTGTAATGCTCAAACCAACTGTTTCACCAATGGTTCCAGGGGCACTAACAGAAAAAGCTATGGAAATTTTATTTGTGGCACCAGGCAGTTTTGTTTCAAGTCTTGACTTTGTTGAGTCTGTTTTTGGAAACGCGGGAGATCCTAGTTTTCATTGCAATGATGCCGGTTTAGATGTTGATGGCTGGTCAGGCCATACAGGCTATATATTACTTGCACCGCACCTGAATAAAATCAGAAAAATCGACCTGGGACTTCCTGATTATGAGAATGCCAATGAAAGACAACGTCGTGACGGGATGTGCTATAAAGATGAAAATGAACTATACAATGAAGGAAATCCATTTAAACTTAGTTGTCGTGATAAAAGCGGAGTTGCAGTGACTCTAATTGCAGACAATTACTTCGGGTATTCCAAAAAAGAAATCAAGACGCAAATTAGCTTCGCAGCAAATCTTTTGGGAAATGTGGAAGAGGAACATGCGGGAGGCACCATTGCTTACCCTAGTCATAACCTTGGGGAGCATTATGATACTAATGAGGATACTGACATGGAGGGATATTCTTTTGAGGATGTCATAAAATTTTATGGAGAACAAATGAATCTTCAGGAAGATTATTACGGAATCGATAAAAGTAATGGTCAAATTATTTACCTGCCTGAAAACGTAGAAATAGATCTAAACAAAACTGAAATCAAATGGCTGCACTCGGGGAAAGTCAGAACTTTGAAATTATTGCCATATCACACGTACATTCTACCTAATGGTGAGAAAGTACATATTGAAAAACATCCTGCTGCACCAAACTGGAAGCTTATTTGTACTGACCCTGAGGGGACCTTTTGTCATAAACCATGTACGGTTTCCGGCGGTGGTAAATCAGAAATTTCGAAATCTATCAGTAATGCAATCATTTATGGCACTTACTACGTGAATGACCTGAAGCAGGATTTGGACACAGTAGAAAACATTCTCAACTATGATTTCAGCAAACGCTGGAGAGATGACCCAACAAGAGTGCGACCTTCTAGACCGATTTTATCTATTGAACGTACACTTGGTTCTGTCATTAAACTATTATCCCCATCCGTTGAATACACAGATGAATACAATGACTTTATAGCTAATATCCCTAATAATGTGAGAGCCTTATTGTTTATGGTCAAACGTTTTAACCAGGAATCATGGGGAGGTGACTGGCGTTCGCATTTTACAGTGGATGTTATAAACGGCAAGCCTGGAAATGAGATTAATTATAATAATCGAAAGATTAGGCCTAGTTATCTGCGTGTCGGGTTTGAAAAAAACCAGTCAGGTAGAATTTTTAAGTTGAGAATGGATTTTATGCCGAGTGAAAAAATTCAAATGGAAGACGACGTGACTGCATCAGTTCTGGTCCCTGCCAATAAGCTGAAATATTTGAATCCGGAATACAGGAATGAAAGCTATAAATTTGCAACCAACTGTGAATACCGATTTTTCCAGAGACCGGATGATGCAGTCAAAAAGGGTTATGATTTAGAGGCAGAAAAAGATTTGTCTAGCAATAATCTTTTTGTGACGAATTTTCAACCGCTCACAAAAGATGATGTAATAAACATCAAGAATGATGTTTTAGGCTACACATATTACTCGAATCCGGTAAAAGAGCATATAGATGCATTTCTAAAAGGAGATGATGAATACTGTATCATTTCTTCAGAATCCAGAATAGTAGAGGGAGCGCCAAGTAAAAATCCAAGATATCTTGAACATCGATCTGACTTTATCGATCCAAGTAAAATTGCTATTTCTGAAATCGGTGTCAGATTCGCCAGAAAAATACCTCTTGAACATCCGGTACCGTTACCGGTGAATTCGATTTTAGCAGGGCGGAGAAACAACCCTCCTGGTGAAGAAAATGGGAAGAAAATATTGCCTTTATGTGTATATAATCCTATTCATTATCAAGAACTTCCAGAATTGTTTATGGATTTCATCAGCAGTTTGACGGGAAAATCACCTTCAACAACGGGCGCTGGTTCTGAAGGTGCTCTTACAAAGGGTCCTTTTAATATGCTTTTACCGGTTTATGACTTGAACAATGCACTAATATCTTATATCCTTGGTAATTATAAGGGCTTTACAACACCTGCAGGACATATAGGACCAAATGTGAGAGTGGATCACGATATTTCAATGCTGGTACCAGAACTTTGGTCCAGGCTGGATGAAACAGAACGAAACCCTGTAAAATTAATCAATGAAGGTTCTTTTGAAAAAATTGAGGATTTTGTGTACAAGGGGGTGCTGATACCAGCCAGTATATTGGGATATAGAATGACAAACGTATTCTGTCATAAGTACCTTGGTAAAATATTTGATGAACCTCAGGCTGTTTTCAGTGAAGAAATTCTAAAACCGGAAAATCAGAATATGGAAGCATTCGCTGATGGTGTGTTAAACATCGCAGATGGGCATAAAAAAGCGGCAATGGCATACTTTCAAGACGGGAGTATTGAAGAGGCAATTCCACCTATAAAAGCAATTCTTAACATTATGGCTTACGGGGAATACCAGGGGCATACTATCGATGACAGTTTTGTCAGAGATCTTTTTAAGAAGGAAAACGTGCTGCCAAGTGACTGGTATGCAGCCAGACTGAAAAATAAGCAGTATATTGATGCTGATTTATTAAAGAAGAAGATATGTAATATCGAATCTTTTGTTAATAATCCTGTTAATAAATCACTTATACAAGAATTCTGTTACAAAGAGAGACTGGAATCGGCAAAAATAATGTATGATTATTGCTTGTCGGATGCTTATCTGGAGTCTTTAATTGGGACCCTTGGCGCAGCACCAATTGCATTGAATCAGAGATAATATTTTAATTTATACGAATAAAAAAGGTTTATGGAGGATAATTTTTATGGCAGTAAAACAATTTAAAGCAGAATCTAAACGATTGTTGGATTTAATGATTCATTCAATTTATACAAACAAGGAAATTTTTATGAGAGAATTAATCTCAAACGCCAGTGATGCTATAGATAAAATGTATTATAAGGCTCTGAACGAAGAAACTATTGATTTCAATAGAGGAGATTATTATATAACCATTACAATAAACAAGGCCAAAAGAACGCTTACAATTTCTGATACAGGAATAGGTATGTCAAAAGAAGACCTTGATAATAATCTTGGTATTATCGCAAAAAGTGGTTCACTTGCTTTTAAAGATGAAAATGAGACTAGGGATGGCTATGATATTATTGGACAATTTGGTGTAGGGTTTTATTCCGCCTTTATGGTAGCTGATAAGGTGACAGTAGTCAGTAAACCATATGACAGTGAAGAGGCCTTTAAATGGGAATCCAAAGGCGCTGAAGGGTATTCTGTCACCGCTTTCAAGAAAGACAGCAACGGAACGGAAATTATTCTTAAAATTAAAGAAAATGTAGATGATGAAAACTTTGATATTTATTTAGAAGAATATGAAATTAAAAGAATTGTAAAAAAATATTCTGATTTTATCAGTTATCCGATAAAAATGGGCGATGAAACGATTAACAGCATGGTACCTATCTGGCGAAAGAATAAAAATGAGTTAAAGGAAGAGGACTATGAAAATTTCTATGCCGAAAAGCATTATGGCTTTGATAAGCCTTTAAAACATTTTCATATTAGTGTAGATGGTGCAGTTAAATACAATGCAATTCTTTATATACCATCAAAACCATCCTATGATTTTTATACAAAAGAGTATGAAAAAGGATTAGAGCTTTATTCCAGCGGTGTAATGATTATGAATAAGTGCGGAGACTTATTGCCAGATTATTTTGGATTTGTTCAAGGCTTGGTTGACAGCGAAGACTTATCCCTGAATATTTCAAGAGAGATGCTGCAACATGACAGGCAGTTAAGATTAATTGCAAAAAAAATTAAAGAAAAAATTAAAAGTGAATTATTAAACATGCAGAAGAACTCAAGAGAAAAATATGAAGAATTTTTCAAAAGTTTTGGAAAAACACTGAAATATGGCGTGTATAGTGAATTTGGTAAAAA